>NZ_JBQYSN010000002.1:0-138140 GCF_052686535.1 Agrobacterium sp. DKPNP3
AACGACGACCAGCTGACGAAGGACCATCTGGTCATTTCCAATGCTTCCTGCACCACCAACTGCCTGGTGCCGGTCGTGAAGGTTCTCGATGACGTCGTTGGCATCGATCATGGCTTCATGACCACGATCCACTCCTACACGGGCGACCAGCCGACGCTCGACACCATGCACAAGGATCTGTACCGCGCTCGCGCCGCAGCCCTGTCCATGATCCCGACGTCGACCGGTGCTGCCAAGGCCGTTGGTCTGGTTCTGCCGCACCTTAAGGGCAAGCTGGACGGCACGTCGATCCGCGTTCCGACCCCCAACGTTTCGGTCGTGGACTTCAAGTTCATTGCCAAGCGCGCCACCACGGTCGGTGAAATCAACGAAGCGATCAAGTCCGCCGCCAACGGCAAGCTGAAGGGCATCCTCGGCTACACGGACGAGCCGCTGGTTTCGCGCGACTTCAACCACGACAGCCATTCGTCGATCTTCGCCAATGACCAGACCAAGGTCATGGAAGGCAATTTCGTGCGCGTTCTGTCCTGGTACGACAACGAGTGGGGCTTCTCCAACCGTATGTCGGACACGGCCGTCGCCTTCGCGAAGACAATCTAACGAATAATCTTCAATCAATGCAGGTCCGGCGGGAGCAATCCTGCCGGATTTTTTATTTCCGGATTTTTCCTCTCAAGTGCCGCCAAGTTTTCAAGTTCCTGCCTTTGTCTGGTCCATTTTGAAACGGACAAGTGACGCAGGGATAACGGTCGTGCGCAATGCACTTCGGCCCTGCCGTATCTTTCGATACACCCCGCCTTGCGTCACCTTTCAACGCCGCCGAACAAGCGCTGACAGATCGCAACCCGTGGCGCATTGACTGCGAACGTGCAGAGCAATCATTGCAGCGGCCAGCGCGGCGTGAAAGAGGCGGTGAACGTGGAATCATTTTATCTTCTGTTGCTGGTGGCAACTGTTCTTGTCCTCGTCGCTGCCTTCTCGAGCCTGATCGCCTACCGTTTCGGTGCGCCGCTGCTGCTGCTCTTCCTTGTGATTGGACTCGCGGCGGGTGTGGACGGTCTCGGTATTGAATTCACCAACAACCCTCTCGCTTATATGCTCGGTTCGCTGGTGCTCGCCGTCATCCTGTTCGACTCCGGGTTTGGCACGTCGGTCCAGTCTTTCCGACTCTCCGCGGCGCCGGCAATGGCGCTTGCTACGGTCGGCGTCATTTTGACATCCGTCTTCTTTGCAGGCGCGGCCGCCCTGCTGCTCGGGCTCTCCTGGCTCGAAGGCCTGCTGCTTGGCGCTATCGTCGCCTCAACCGATGCGGCAGCGGTCTTTTTTCTACTGCGCATCGGCGGTATCCACATTCGCGACCAGGTGCGCTCGACGCTGGAAGTCGAATCCGGCACAAACGATCCGATGGCCATCTTCCTCACAGTCGCCCTGGTCGAGATCATCGCCAAAGGACAGGGCCTCTCCGGTATCGACAGCGGTTTTCTGCTGCTTTTTTTTGAGGAAATGGGGCTCGGCGTGATCTTCGGCGTGCTGGGCGGCCTCATGATCGCCACCGTCGTCAACCGTTTCGCCGCCGACCGCGGACTGGCGCCGATATTCGTGCTAGCCCTGGCGCTCCTCGTGTTTTCCTTCACCGGCACGATTGGCGGCAGCGGCTTTCTGGCGGTCTATGTCGCCGGCATCGTCGCCGGCAATCGCAGGATCTTTGCCAAGGAAACCATCCGTCGCTTCCACGAGGGGCTGACATGGCTTGCCCAGATCATCATGTTCCTGATGCTCGGCCTGCTTGCGACGCCGTCGCAATTTCCAGCAATCGCGATTCCAGCCATCCTGCTGGCGCTGTTCCTGATCTTCGTCGCCCGTCCCCTCGCCGTTTGGCTGAGCCTCATGCCTTTCAACTACACGCAACAGGAAACATCCTTCGTCGCCTGGGTTGGCTTGCGCGGCGCGGTCTCGATCCTGCTTGCCATCATGCCAATTCTTGGCGGGCTTGATGATGCGCAGATCTATTTCAATGCCGCCTTCATCATCGTGCTGGTATCGCTTCTCGTGCAGGGCTGGACCATCAAGCCGGTGGCGACACGGCTGGGGCTTATCGTGCCGCCGCGCATGGGGGAAGTGGACAAGCTGGAGGTAGACCTTCCCGGCACGGCCAATCACGAACTGATTTCCTATCGCGTCGCCAGAGGCAGTGCCATCATGCAGGGGGAGCGCATTCCGCGCTGGGCGATGCCTTCACTCGTCGTGCGCGACGGCAAGTCGATCCGCTACCAATATGCCGGGCGGCTGCGTGAAAACGACCTCGTTTATCTCTTCATAGCGCCTGGTTACTCCCGGCTGATCGACCGGCTGTTTGCCAGCGCCCTGCCCGTTGCAGATGACGATGCCGATTTCTTCGGCACATTCGCGATCTCGCCCACCCGCCCAGCAAAAGAACTGGACGCAGCCTATGGTCCCGGTTTGCTGTCGCCTACCGAGCAGGCGATGAGCGTCGCGGAATTGATCGAGGCACGCCTTGCCGGCAAGGCTGATTATGCCGATCGGGTCCGTCTTGGCTCCATCGTTCTGATCGTGCGGGCGCTGGACGAACATGAGGCGATCACCGGCGTCGGAATTTCGCTTGAACCGGTTGAGCCGGCAACCAGTCTCCCGATCTTCATCAGCTTCTCGGAAATCCTCAATCGCGTTCGGGAATACGTGGCGCGCAGGCGCCAGCCACGCCTTCAGGACCACCAGGAAAACGTGCCTGCGCCTCCCAATACCGTGAGAGAAAATGAGGGTTGACCGACTTGCGTCGGCATTCAGGCATAGTATGTTCCCTGCCGAACTCGCAACAAATCAGGATCGACCCATGCCCGCTTTCAAGACCCTCGACGACCTCAACGACATTGCCGGAAAGCGCGTTCTTGTACGCGTTGATCTCAACGTGCCGGTCGCAGATGGCAAGGTGACGGACGCGACCCGGATCGAGCGCGTCGCGCCGACTATCCTGGAGCTGTCTTCAAAGGGCGCCAAAGTCATCCTGCTCGCCCACTTTGGCCGTCCAAAGGGCGAGCCGGTCGCCGAGATGTCGCTCTCGCAGATCGTGCCCGCCGTTGAAGACGTGCTGGACCATGCCGTTTCCTTCGCAAGCGACTGCGTCGGCGCACCGGCGGCAGACGCCGTTGCAAAAATGAATGACGGCGACATCCTGCTTCTGGAAAACACCCGTTTTCATAAGGGCGAAGAGAAGAACGATCCCGCTTTCGTCGAGGCGCTCGCAGCAAATGGCGATATCTACGTCAACGACGCCTTTTCCGCGGCCCACCGCGCCCATGCCTCGACCGAGGGGCTGGCGCGTCATCTGCCTGCCTATGCCGGCCGCACTATGCAGGCCGAACTCGAGGCGTTGGAAAAAGGCCTGGGCCAGCCTGTTCGCCCCGTGGTTGCCATCGTCGGCGGCGCCAAGGTTTCGAGCAAGATCGATCTCTTGATGAACCTCGTCAAAAAGGTCGATGCCCTCGTGATCGGCGGCGGCATGGCCAACACGTTTCTCGCCGCGCGCGGGACAAATGTCGGCAAGTCTCTTTGCGAGCATGATCTGGCCGAAACCGCAAAACATATCATGATCGAAGCGGCGACGGCCGGCTGCGCCATCGTGCTGCCGGAAGATGGCGTTGTCGCGCGCGAGTTCAAGGCGGGTGCCGCTAACGAAACCGTCGATATCAACGCTATTCCGGCCGATGCCATGGTTCTCGATGTGGGCCCAAAATCCGTTGAAAGCATCAAGGCCTGGATTTCCCGCGCCGAAACCCTCGTCTGGAACGGCCCGCTCGGCGCATTCGAAATCGAGCCCTTCGATGCAGCAACCGTGGCTGCGGCGAAACATGCAGCCGAATGCACCAAAGCCGGCAAGCTCATCTCCGTCGCCGGTGGAGGCGATACCGTCGCTGCGTTGAACCATGCGGGCGTATCGGACGATTTCTCCTATATCTCGACCGCCGGCGGCGCGTTCCTGGAATGGATGGAAGGCAAGGAACTGCCGGGCGTTGCCATACTGACCGCCGCCAAGTAAACTTATCTCACTTGCCTGACACAAGGCCGGACAAGCCATGCTTGTCCGGCCTTGTCTTTTGGTAAGTGCGCGCGGAGGAAAAGTTTCAAACGATTGAAATCATTTCAATCGTTTCAATGAGTTAGCGTGCCATTTCCCTGCCCTGGAACTTCTGTTATCGGGAATTTATTGTGCCTTGGGAGAATAGCAAATGACCGAACGTCTCGAAGACATCGCAATCAAAATGGTCGCCGACGGCAAAGGCCTGCTCGCCGCCGACGAATCCACGGGAACGATCAAGAAGCGTTTCGACAGCATCAACCTGGAATCGACTGAAACCTCGCGCCGCGACTATCGCGAGATGCTGTTCCGCTCCGAAGACGCCATGAAGAAATACATCTCCGGCGTTATCCTTTACGAAGAGACCCTGTTCCAGAAGGCCGCCGACGGCACGCCGTTCGTTGACATCATCAAGGCCGCGGGCAGCCTGCCGGGCATCAAGGTGGATATCGGCGCCAAGCCGATGGCCTTCCACCCGTATGAATTCATTACAGAAGGCCTTGATGGTCTTTACGAGCGCCTGCGCAAGTATCACGAAGCCGGCGCGCGTTTCGCCAAGTGGCGCGGCGTCATCACCATCGGTGAGCAGCGTCCGAGCTGGGGTTCGATCAAGGCCAACTCCCAGTCTCTCGCCCGTTATGCCGCGCTCTGCCAGCAGGCGGATATCGTTCCGATCGTGGAGCCTGAAGTGCTGATGGATGGCGAACCGGGCACGCATGACATCGACCGCTGTGCAGAAGTCACGCAATGGGTTCTCCAGACCGTCTTTGCAGACCTGTTCGACGCCCGCGTCAACCTTGAAGGCATGATCCTGAAGCCGAACATGATCATCGACGGCAAAAAGGCCCGCAAGGCTTCGGTTGAAGAAGTGGCGGAAAGAACCGTGAAGGTGCTGAAAGCAACTGTGCCGTCAGCCGTTCCGGGCATTGCCTTCCTTTCCGGCGGCCAATCATCGGAAGAAGCGACGGCCCACCTCTCCGCCATGAATTCCGGTTACGACCTGCCGTGGTCGCTCACCTATTCGTATGGCCGCGCCCTTCAGGATACCGCTCTCAAGACGTGGGGCGGCAAGCAGGAGAACGTCGCTGCCGGCCAGCGTGCCTTCACGCATCGCGCCGCCATGAACAGCCTCGCCGCCAAGGGCAGCTGGAAACAGGAACTCGAAAAGGCAGCCTGAGGCTTCCGCCGCAGACATACCATAAAAGAAGCCGCCTCCCGGGGCGGCTTTTTCTTTAGAGCGATATGGCGTTAATGAAGGCCTAGGGCCGCAAGAGTAGCGTCGCCGACCAGATGACAAAAGCGGCAACCGCAATCTTCCAGCAATCACCCCTTTTCTTGAGGCCCGGCAGGCCCAGAGGCCGAATGATCTGAACCAGCATGGCCAGCAGTAAAAAAAGGCCGATCGCCTTCGTCATTTATTGAGCCTTTTCTTTATTTCTGCATCGTCACAGGCTGGACATTTTTACCGTTCACCAGAAGAGTGCAACTCATTCGGGTGACCCCGGTTGATTGGCTTGTCGGCTGTCCGTACGAACGCATGAGAGTGACTTTATGAGCAGAAATCTTCTACCTGTATTCGCTCTTTTATCCAGCACTCTGTTTCTTTTTCTCGGTAACGGCCTTCAGGGTCTCATGCTGCCGGTGCGCGGTTCGGCGGAGGGTTATTCCAACGAAATCCTCGGTTTCCTCGGCACGTCCTGGGCGGCGGGCTTTGTCATCGGTTGCTTCGTCGCCCCGGCCATCGTTCGCCGCGCGGGACATGTGCGGGCGTTCGCCTCTTTTGTCGCACTGGTGTGCCTGACAGTCCTGATGACCGGCCTGATCGTCGATGACATCTGGTGGATCACGTTGCGCGCGCTTACCGGCTTCTGCACCGCCGGCACCTCCATGATCATTGAGAGTTGGCTGAACGAACGCGCGACCAATGAGAGCCGCGGCATGATCTTTTCGCTTTACATTGCCATCACCCTGCTCGGCGTCGTCGCGGGTCAGATGATCGTGCCGATGGGCGATGTCAGCAATACGTCGCTGTTCATGATATGCGGCATCATCTATTGCATCGCGATCTTGCCAGCGACACTCTCGAAGGCCGCCAGCCCCCAGCCATTGCAAAAGGTCAAGCTGGATCTGCCCGCTCTTTACCGCAACTCACCCGTCTCCTTCGTCGGCATCCTGATGATCGGCATCGCCAACGGTGCGTACGGCACGCTGGGCGCCGTCTTCGGCGCCAGGGCCGGTCTCGATCCGACCATGATCGCGATCATGGTTTCGGTCACAATCTTCGTCGGCGCGCTCGCACAATTTCCGGCCGGACGCCTTTCCGACAGGATTGACCGGCGTTATGTCCTGGCGGGCCTCGCCGGCCTCGGCGCGGTTGCCGGTCTCTCCGTTGCGGCGGTCCAACCGCACAACGTTTATGTCCTCATCCCGATGATTGCCATTTATGGCGCCGCAGCAAATGCGCTCTATCCCATTGCCGTCGCCCATGCCAATGACTTTGCGGCGTCACAGGATTTCGTTAAGGTGTCGGGCGGCCTGCTTCTGCTTTACGGCATTGGCACAATCATCGGGCCGACGCTCGGCGGTGCGGTCATGACCTATTCCGGGCCCTACGCCCTCTTCTTTGTCACCGCCCTCGCTCACGTCTTGATCACCGCCTACGCCATCATCAGAAGCCGCAGACGTGCCGCTCTTTCGACCGACGAAAAAGACAATTTCTCAACGATGATGCCGACAACACCCTCGCCGCTGGTGACGCCGGAAAGTATTGCGCTCGATCCCCGCGCACCGCAATATCCTGAGGAAGGGGACGGCTATGTTGAAAAAGGAGCAGGCATATGAGCCTCTTTGATGATGATCGTCCGCAGAAGCCGCGAGCACACGAGATCGGCAGCGATCTCAGCCTTCTATCGGTGGATGAATTGAGCAATCGCATCGAAATTCTGCAGGCGGAGATTGCCCGACTCGAAGACGAGAAAAAGAAGAAGTCTGCCGGCAGGGAGGCGGCGGAGAACCTGTTTCGCTCGTGACGAGTCGTCTGCAACTTCGCCAGCAGGAAGCTCAAGTTGGATTTCTACGAGATCAAGATTAATCAGACCAGTGATTCCGGTGCAGTCTTTCGTTTACCATTAACCAAAAATTAAGCTTTCTGAGAGATTACTATACATGTCCAGTTCTTCTGGACCTCAGGCATCTTCTCCATACGGCGAATTGGTCTGATTTTTCTCCCTGTTTTACCTTGAGAGCCGCTTTCGCGGCTCTTTTTTTGCCGTGCATCCTATTTGGTAAAACTGTGGGTATTAACCCTTCTTTAATAATTGCCTTGCGCATTTCAGGTAAAGATACGATCCTGAAAACACTAAAGGCCGGAACAAAATATCCGGATCGTCGTTGCCTGACAGTGTGGTGCGTGAGCAGGGATTTAAAGAAATGTCAGAACAGGTTTTAAATACCATAAGCTTTGCGGGTCGCGCGGCTGCTTCCAACCAGTTCAAGACCCTCTATACCGAAGGCATGACCTTGGTCGAGGAAACGGCCAGCTATCTCGACGGTGCAGGCCGCACCGCTTCCAAGGTTCTGCCACGTATGGCGTCAGTTCTTTATGCTGCAGAATCGATGCGTCTTACAACGCGACTGATGCAGATGGCATCGTGGCTTCTTCTGCAGCGCGCCGTCAACAATGGCGAAATGACGCGCGACCAGGTTCTGAGTGAAAAGAACAAGGTACGCCTCGACAGCTTCAATGTTGACCGGAATGCGCCAGGCTGGAACGACCTGCCGGAATCCTTCCGTGATCTGATCGAGCGTTCGCTGCGCCTGCAGAACCGGGTTGCCCTGCTTGACCGCGAAATCTATCGCCCGTCCGAAGCCGCCAAGGTGCCGGACAACGAGAACAGCGTCCAGGCACAGCTCAACCTTCTACGCACGGCTTTCACGATCAACTGATAAATCGACATTATCCAGATGCTTTGAAAAGCAGGTCTCTCCAGACCTGCTTTTTTTGTTTTCAGGTCTTTTCTGATCGAAATGTCCGGATTCCGGCAACAAAAAAGCCCGGTTAAACCGGGCTTTTTCAAACGATCTGTTCGCAAGGGATCAGAGGCCGAGGCCGCCGAAACGCTTGTTAAACTTGGAAACGCGACCACCGCGGTCCATAAGCTGCTGGTTGCCGCCCGTCCATGCCGGATGGGACTTGGGGTCGATTTCAAGGTTCATGACGGCGCCTTCCGAACCCCAGGTAGAGCGGGTTTCGTATTCGGTGCCATCGGTCATGACCACCTTGATCGTGTGATAATCGGGATGGATATCAGCCTTCATGACAATCTTCCTGGTTAAGTGACGTGCGGTCCATTTGCCGCAATTGCGTCAACTGAGCCAATTCAATAAATGAAGCCATAGTCCAGATGGGCTATGGCTTCCCAATTTGATGCGGAGCCTATACATGAAGGTCGCCGAGATAACAAGAGCCTGCTATCCCCTTGTGAAGGGAGATGGCCGCAGGGACAGGATTTTTAACCCCGGAGGGAAAAACCCGTCCAATATGACGCGCGAAAGGCGTAATGAGGAGCACACAGCGTGGCAGACATTGAAGCGCAGAAAGCGGCAAAACAAAGAAGCCTGAAGCCGCTTCTCAGCCTCTTTCCCTATCTCAGGCGGTATCGCGGGCTGGTGGCTGCAGCGCTTTTTGCGCTTGTGCTGTCCTCCGCGACGACCCTGGCCCTGCCGCTCGCCGTACGACGAATTATCGATCACGGTTTCCAGACACCCGATGGCGGCATGATCAACAGCTATTTCGCCATGCTCCTGGCAATCGCCGTCATCCTCGCGCTCGCCAGCGCCATGCGCTACTACTACGTCATGACGATTGGTGAGAGGGTCGTTGCCGATCTTCGTCATGATGTCTTTGCGCATCTCACGACCCTCTCGCAGCAGTTCTTCGATGCCAACAGGTCCGGTGAGCTCACGTCGCGGTTGACGGCAGACACGGTGCAGATTCGATCGGCGTTCGGCTCGTCGGCATCCGTTGCCCTTCGCAACATCATCATGTGCTGTGGTGCTGTGGTGATGATGATCTATACCAGCCCCGGTCTCTCCGGGCTTGCGCTCCTTGCCATCCCCTTCATTGTTTTTCTGCTGATCGCCTTCGGACGATCGGTCCGCGCCCGCTCGCGCACGACGCAGGATACGTTGGCGAATTCCGCCGCCTATGCGTCCGAAACGATTGGAGCAAGCCGGACCGTGCAATCCTTCAACGCCGAGGCACTGGCAAATGCCCGTTACGGCGCCTCTGTGGAAGCCGCCTACCAGGGCGCTCGCGCTGCGATTGGCGCGCGTTCGATTCTCACCGCGGTCGCCATTACACTCGTCTTTGGAAGCGTGGTTGGTATTCTCTGGTACGGCGCGCAGAGCGTCCTCTCAGGAAGCATGACCGCGGGTACCCTCGGGCAGTTTGTTCTTTATTCGGTTATCGCCGCCAGCGGTCTTGGTCAGCTGTCAGAGGTTTGGGGGGAACTGGCACAGGCGGGAGGTGCAGCCGAACGCCTTTCCGAACTGCTGACTGAGCGCTCGCCAGTCGCCGAGCCTGCGGCACCCCTCACCATGCCGCAGCCGCCACGCGGGGAGGCACAATTCGAAAATGTCGATTTCAGCTATCCGCTCGCAACCGGACGGCCAATCGTCTCCGGCCTTTCCTTCAAGGTCAGCACCGGCGAAACCGTTGCGATCGTCGGGCCATCAGGTGCAGGCAAAAGCACCGTCTTTTCCCTATTGATGCGCTTCTACGATCCGCAGCACGGGCGTATCACCGTTGATGGCATTGACATCCGTGATGTTACCCTTGCCGATCTGCGCGCGCGTCTTTCAATCGTGCCCCAGGATGTGGCGATATTCGCCTCATCCATCCACGACAATATCGCCTTTGGAAAACCTGACGCAACCCGTGAGGAAGTTCGGGCCGCCGCGATTGCCGCGCAGGCCGACAGCTTCATCGAACGCATGACCGACGGATATGATACCCAGGTCGGCGAACGTGGCGTGACCCTTTCCGGCGGCCAGCGCCAGCGTATCGCCATAGCCCGCGCCATCCTGCGCAATGCGCCGATCCTGCTTCTGGACGAGGCCACCTCGGCACTCGATGCAGAAAGCGAAACGCTGGTACAGAAGGCGCTTGACGAGCTGATGAAGACCCGCACCACCCTCGTCATCGCCCATCGCCTCGCCACCGTGCTGAAGGCCGACCGCATTCTGGTGATGGACGAAGGCCGTATCATTGAGGAAGGCACGCATCAGAGCCTCATTCGCCAAAACGGCCTTTATGCGCGGCTTGCCAGGCTGCAATTCCAGACCGGGCCTGAGGATCTGCGCGCGCAGGCGTAACCTCAACACATGACGCTGCGCCCCGCAACGCGGCCCGAAAACAGGCAGCCGCCAAGGAATGTGCCTTCCAGCGCATTGTAGCCATGCATGCCGCCGCCGCCGAAACCTGCCGCTTCGCCGGCGGCATAGAGACCCGGCACCGGCTGGCCCACAACATCCAGCACCCGCGCTTCGAGGTCGGTGTGCAGCCCACCAAGCGTCTTGCGCGTCAGCACATGCAGTCGCACGGCGATCAGCGGGCCCATGGCCGGGTCGAGCAGCCGGTGCGGCTTGGCCGTTCGCATCAGGCGGTCACCGAGGTAACGTCGGGCACCATGGATCGCCGTCACCTGCGCGTCCTTGCCGAAGCCGTTTTCGATCTCCCGATCACGGGCTTCAATCTGTCGGCGGATGTGATCAGTATCGAGCCTATTGCCGCCGATGGCATTCATTCCCGCCACCAGCTCTTCCAGCGTTTCGCGAACGACAAAGTCTTCGCCCCGCTCCATAAATGCCCGCACCGGACCCGGCGGGTCCTTGCCCAACCGCCTCAGCAGCAGCCGCACATCCTTGCCCGTCAGATCAGGATTTTGCTCGGAGCCTGAGAGCGCGAATTCCTTCTTGATGATCGCCTTGGTCAAAATGAACCAGCTGTGGCTGCTGCCACGCTGTCCCAGCATCTTCAGCGTGCCAAGCGTATCGAAGCCCGGCATGGCGGGAGCATCAAGCCGGTTGCCATCCGCATCGCACCAGAAGGACGATGGCCCGGGGAGAATTCGGATGCCGTGGTTCGGCCAGATCGGATGATGATTTTTCACGCCCTCGGTATAGTGCCACATGCGATCTCGGTTGATGACGGCGCCGCCCGCGAGCTCGGTGACACCGATCATGCGACCATCCACATGGGCAGGCACACCGCACACCATCTCTTCGGGTGGACTGCCAAGCCGCTCGACCGGCCAATTGCGCCGTACCAGTTCCTGATTGCCGCCGATGCCACCAGAACTGACGATGACTGCAGCGGCAGAAAGGCGGAAATCTCCCTCGGCATTGCGGCTGCTTTTTTGGCCACGAAGAACCGGATCAGCGACAAGCACGACCCCGGAAACGCCCGTTATGCGGCCATCCGTGAATTCCAACCGATCAACCTGATGGCGAAAGCGAAAACTCAATCGACCGCTCGCCGCCATTGTCCTCGCTTTCTTCACGAAGGGTGCCAGGACACCGGGGCCGGTGCCCCACGTGACATGAAAACGCGGCACGGAATTGCCGTGACCATCCGCCAGAGAACCGCCGCGCTCGGCCCAACCCACAATGGGAAACCAGCGCATGCCCATGCGATGCAGCCACGCGCGTTTTTCACCGGCGGCGAAATCAAGATAGGCCTCCGCCCAACGGCGCGGCCAATGATCCTCAGGGCGATCAAAACCGGCCGACCCAAACCAGTCCTGCCGCGCAAGATGGAGGCTGTCGCGAACGCGCATCCGCCGCTGCTCCGGACTATCAACGAAGAACAAACCGCCGAGCGACCAAAAGGCCTGCCCCCCAAGGTTCTGCTCGCCCTCCTGATCCAACACGCAAACGCGGAAACCGCGCTCAGCCGCCTCGGTTGCCGCCACCAGCCCGGATAGCCCCGCCCCAACAACGATCACATCGTAACGTTCCATCAGCCCCTCCCAGATATGACGGAATTACTTTTACGCGAACGTAAGTTCAGTTTCGCCGAAAGGCAATCGCCATGGCGGAATCGCGATTCAGCGTTCAGTCAGCTTGAGTTCGATCCGGCGGTTCTGCTGACGTGCTTCAGGCGAATCACCTTCCGCGATCGGCTGATTTTCGCCAAAGCCGGCAGCAACCAGCCGGTTCGCCGGAACCCCCCTGGAGATCAGGAATTTTACGACCGATGTCGCACGCGCGGAGGAAAGCTCCCAATTGTCCCGGTAACGGCCTGATCCAGACAGCTGAACATTATCCGTATGGCCATCGACGCGCAGAACCCAGTTGATCTCGGCCGGAATTTCCTTGGAGAGGTCGAGCAGCGCCGTGGCGAGCTTAGCCATCTCCGCCTGCCCTTCCGGATTGAGTTCATTCCCCCCCGAGGGAAAGAGAACTTCCGACTGGAAGACGAACCGGTCGCCGACAATGCGAATGTTTTCGCGATCCGACAGGATTTCACGCAGACGCCCGAAGAAGTCAGAGCGATAACGGTTCAGTTCCTGCACGCGCTGGGCAAGAGCCACGTTCAGGCGTCGGCCGAGATCGGCGATCTTGACTTGAGACGACGCATCCTTGGCCTCCGACGCCTGCAACGCCGCTTCGACCGAGGCGATCTGCGCTCTCAGTGCCGCGATCTGCTGGTTCAGTAATTCAATCTGTGCCGAGGCGCGGGAATTGGCCTGCCGCTGTTCGTCCAACTCGCCTGTCAGACTGCCAATGCGGGCGTTGGCGCTCGCATTGCTGCCAGAGCCGGCATCGAGCAACGCCTGGAGGCGCGAACGCTCATTTTCGGACGCTGCGAGCGTGGACTGCAGGCTCGCCAGCGCATCCTCGACATCCTGCTTGTTACCTTTTTCCATCGCCAGAAGTTCGGTCAACTCGGCTATCTGGCTGTTGAGGCGGGTCAACACCTCGTCCTTGCCGGTAATTTCACGCGACAACACGAACTGCGCCAGCACAAAGACCGTCAGCAAAAACATGATGGCCATCAGCAGCGTCGAGAGCGCATCGACGAAACCCGGCCAGTAATCTACGCCCCTGTCGCGGCGGCGGTTGCGCGCGAGCGCCATGGCTACTCGCTCCCGTTATCGTGCCGGGTGCGTCCGGGGGATTTTGACTCACTATCGATCCGCGCCGACAGCCTGTCGAGCGTGCGGCGGAGCGATTTCGATTCCTCTTGCTGTGCCTCGATCCAGTCACGCAACATCTGCTGTTCGCTACGCATGTTCTTCACAAGACCCTGGATGCCTTCGGCTAGGCTGGTCATGGCCGCCAGCGAACGCTCGGTGCTGACAACCGCGCCGGGTTCACCCTTGAACTCCCTCGGGCCTTCAGCGGAGGTATCTGTTACTGACGAGAGCCAGTTTTCGAGCTGCGTGTAGAATCGGTTCTGAGCCCGGCCCGCCTGCAGATCAAGGAAACCGAGAATGAGCGAGCCGGAAAGGCCCAGGAGCGATGAGGAAAATGCGGTTCCCATGCCGGACAGGGGCGCGGTGAGACCAGCCTTGAGGGAGCCGAGAATATCATTGCTGTCACCCGCGCTCGGGTCGAGTGACTGAATGACGTTGCTGATGGCGCCAATTGTCCCAATCAGCCCCCAGAAGGTGCCGAGCAGACCCAGAAATACCAGCAGGCCGACAAGGTAGCGCGAGGTGTCGCGTGATTCATCGAGTCGCGTCGCAATGGAATCAAGGATTGTCCGCTGCGTGACGGTGGAAAGCCGGGTTTCTCCGCGCTTGCCGATCAGCGTGCTCATTGGCGCCAGCAGTTTCGGCGCGCGGCCCACCTTGTCGACACTACCGGCGGCGCGGAAGGCGTTGAACCAGCTGACTTCGGAGCGCAGGCTCATCGTCTGGGTAAAAACCAAGATGATGCCGATGACAAGCACGCCAAGAATGAAGCCGTTAAGACCGGGATTGGTCATGAAGGCCGTGTGTGCCTGCCTGTAAAGAATGGCCGCCAGAAAGCCTACAAGGACCAGAAACAGAACCATCGTCCAGAGAAACGGCGTGGGACTGGACAGCTTGTGGCTATATTCCCGTGTGATCACCGGTTTCTCGGCACCAAGATCGAGCCGCTCCGAATCCGCCATAACGTTCGCATTCCCTATGGTCACCTATCCAGCGGAAAGCTATTTGAAAATTGCGACGATTTGAAGCGAAAAGCCCGTCTTTCGTCACAGGCATTTCATGAAAAAAAGCCGGGCGCGGGTAACGCGAACCAAAAACGCCCGGCGATGACCCGCCGGGCGTCCCAAACCTGAAGAAATCAAGGAGTTTCCGTTGAAATCAATCAACGGCCGGGAATGGGCCGATTTGCGACTTCAACGAGCGCCTTGTGGATATATTCATTACCGGCAGCCACAGTCCCGCTTCCGAAGATATCAGAGCCGCCCTTGATGTCGGAGGCGAAGCCGCCAGCTTCGCGAATCAGCACCAGACCGGCAGCCATGTCCCATGGCGAGAGGTCGGCCTCCCAGTAACCGTCGAGGCGGCCTGCTGCGACGTAGGCGAGATCGAGCGACGCAGCACCCATACGGCGGATGCCGGCAGCCTCACCCATGACATGGCGAAGTTCCACCAGGAACTTGCCGTGGTTGCCGCGACCGAGATGCGGCACGCCACAGCCAATGACGCAATCCGTCAGGGCCTTGCGCGCGGCAACGCGGATGCGGCGATCATTAAGGAATGCGCCACCGCCACGCTCGGCCGTGTAGAGTTCATCGGTCGCCGGGTTGAAGATCACGCCAGCGACAATCTCGCCGTTACGCTCCAGCGCGATGGAAACTGCGAAATGCGGAATGCCGTGCAGGAAATTAGTGGTGCCATCAAGCGGATCAACGATCCAGCGATGCGCGCCGTCTGTGCCCTTTTCCTCGCCGCCTTCCTCACCCAGGAAGTCATAGGTCGGGCGAGCCTTCATCAGCTCTTCGCGCACGATCTTTTCAGCTTTCAGGTCTGCCTGGGAGACGAAATCGCTCGGTCCCTTGACCGAAACCTGAAGGTTCTGCACTTCACCGAAGTCACGCGACAAAGACTTACCCGCCTTGATGGCGGCCTGAACCATGACATTGAGAAGGGCTGAACGGGCCATCGATGTTGTTTCCTGGAAAGCTTGCGAACCGACCGGAAGCTCGCCGGGCCGGCACGTCATTATTTTCATGAATTGAAAGTTTGCGGTTCAAGACCACAAAACGCGCGGAAATTCAAGGTAAAAAGCCCGAACGTTGTGTCGCAACGGCAGCATCAGCTCGGGCGGAAACGATTTGCCGCCTCAATCGCCTTTTTCTGCTGCTCGTCGGTGATGCCGAGATAGAAGTCTTCCAGCTTCGGATCCTTCAGGCCCGCACGGCGGGAAAGCACGTACCATTTGGCGGCCTCGATGGGGTCCGGCCGAGTGCCAAGCGCCTGTACGTAAAGATGCGCGACCTTATTTTGCGCAACGATATTGCCGCGCTGCGCCGCGCCATAAAGCCAGCGGAAGCCCTCATCCAGATTGCGTTCACCGCCGAAACCATTGACCAGCCAGATGCCGAGATCGACCTGAGCGGTGTCATATCCAGCCTTTGCCGCACGCATCAGCCAGTCGCGTGCCTTGGCTTTCTTATCCGCAGGCACGTCTTTCACTGACCAGTAGATCTGCGATACCGCATATTGAGCGTCTGCAATCCCCTGCTCGGCGGATTTTTCATAAAACGGCAAGGCCATCAGCAGACCCTTGGCGCCCGGATTTTCCGAAACCAGAATCTGGCCCCAGTTGAACTGGGCAGAGGCGTTGCCGGCTTCCGCCGCCCGCCGCATGTAATCGTCAGCCTTTGCCTTGTCGCGCGTGACGAACTTGCCCTCCATCAGGATCAGCGCAAATTTGAACATGGCGACGGGGTCGCCGCCCTCTGCCGCCTGCTGGTACCAGAAGGCAGCGGTTTTCTCGTCGCGTGCGATGCCAAGGCCGCGCGACATCATTTCGGCAACCAGTGTCTGGGCCGCTGCGTCGCCGCTCTGCGCGCGGGTCAGCGCCTTGTCGAGCGCCTGAACATATTCGCCACGCTGAAAATGGCCATAGGCCTCATCCACCCGGCCCTTGAATTCCTTCTCCGGCGGCAGTGCCGGTAACTCAGCGCCCATCCGCTGATAGACATTCACACCCGCGGAGGGCTGCAGGTCCTTTTGTTCTTCGGATTGCACCCGGCCCTGCCGGGTCGGCTGCGCCTCATTTTCCAGCTGGCGGGAAAGCGCGTTGCTTTCGCTCTGCGGCCCGGACTGGGCAAACACGACACCCGCCGGCCCGCCGAAAGCGAGCGCCAGCAGCGAAACGGAAAGGCAGCGTGGAAGCGAGCGCATGATCATGGCCTGTATCAACCGTCAAACCGTGGCGCTTTTTCGTCAAGCAGGGCGTTGATTTCCAAAACCGCCTGGGCCGCACCGCCGGCATTGTCAAAAACGGCGCTGCGCATCGCCACAAACTCCACACCGGTTTCTGCCACGGCAACAACCGAGGACAGGTCGGTCCCGCCCATGACAATGGCAGGAATTTCGATCATCGACGCCCACCACTCGCCAAGCGCCAGATTTTTCGGGTGTGCCTCAGGCTTGATATCGCCCTCCAGCTTTCCGAAAAACACGTAGTCAGGGTTGGCCTCGCCCTGCTCAAGAGCTTTGTGACGATCATCCGCATTGCCGCCGCCGATGATCAGCTTCGGCGTGAATTTTTCCACGGCCTCCGCAAGCGCCTCGCCATTGCCGATAACATGCAGCCCGTCCGCCTTCACCCGGCCGGCAACACGGCTATCGCCCGCGATAAGCGCTGCTGCACCGGCCTTCTGCACGACGGGCACGATCAGTTCGGCACGTTTCTGGAAAGCAGCGTCATCCAGACCATATTGCGGAATGATAACGGATGCGACGTCGCCGCCCCGCAACGCCTCCTCCACCGCGGTCGCCTGCTTTTGCGCATCGTCCATCTGCGGAACGATGAGGACAAGGCGGCAACGATCTTCAACTGGGGTCATCGGTTCGTCCATTTCAGACAGAAGACGCTTGCTGCGCAATCTGCACTCGTTTTCATATGACAAATCCGATAAACCGGACCGGCGAAAGGATCAACCGTCCATCCATGCTGACCGATTTTCATTTTTATCTCGTCGCCATTCCCGCAGTCGTCCTCGTCGGCCTTTCCAAAGGAGGTCTTGGCGGCGCATTGGCGCTCATGGGCGTACCTTTGATGGCGCTTGCCGTTTCACCCGTGCAGGCAGCGGCAATCTTCCTGCCGATCCTGATCGTCATGGATCTCGTGGCGCTGTGGGCCTGGCGGCATCATAACCACCGGGAAACGCTGCTCATCATGCTCCCCGGCGCCATCGCCGGCATCGCGCTCGGCTGGGCGACGTCGAGCCTCGTATCCGCCGACGCCATGCGCCTCGTCGTCGCCTCGGTCACGATCCTGTTCGTGCTGCGGTATTTCTATGAGAGCTTCAAAAGCCGCAATGGCCAGGAAATCCCAGCCAAGCCGCAAAGACCTGCGGCTGCCACACTCTGGTCATCTCTCTCCGGCTATGCCAGTTTCGTGGCACATGCGGGGGGACCGCCCTTCCAGATTTACGTGCTGCCGCTGAAGCTCGACCCGAAGACCTATACCGGCATGAGCGTGCGCTTCTTCGCCATCATGAACGCAATCAAGCTCATTCCCTATTTTGCGCTCGGCGCACTTGATGCCACCAACCTCAAGACATCGGCGAGCCTGCTGCCGGTGGCAATGGTGGCGACGCTAGCCGGCGCACGGGTCGTCAAATATCTGAAACCGTCGGTCTTTTACCCGCTGATGTATTCCATGGCGCTGATTGCGGCGCTGAAGCTGTTATGGGACGGGCTGCCATTCTGAACCGCGCAATAAAAAGCCCTGGAAGCCGGTTGGGCCGCCAGGGCTTGAAGGCTCAGACCACCGACCCTTCGTTCATCGAGGATCGGTGCTCCGGCAAAATTAATGCCTTGTTGAGGCCTTGAGCCTCTGGAGTTCATCCTTCAGGCGCAGTTTTCGACGTTTAAGGTCCGCGATCTCTTTATCGTCAGACGACGGGGAAGCAAGAATACTTTCGAGCTCCTCCTCCAGAGCACCGTGTTTCTTTTCGAGCGATGCAATATGAGCCTGAATGGTCATGCGGCACGTCCTTCCTTTTTGAACCTACCTCCAGCTCTCCATCGCTGGAGTTTCAGGTTTACGACGGCAATGTGACACGGATCGCGCCGCTTGTCGAAGGCGAAATGAAGGCAATAAGTGGGCAATTTGGTCGCAAGGGATAACTTCCCGTTACCGCGATTTGATGATAGAGGCTCGTTTACGATCAGAGACACGCCGGAGCCGATCCGGCGGCATAAAATGGGGATGACGAGATGCCCGATCAGGACCAGGCGGACATCAGGCTCACGCTGGCGCGTCTGCGCCAGGAGCATGAGGATTACGACGCGGCAATCAACGCGATGATCCAGACCAGCTGCGATGCGCTGAGAATCCAGCGCATGAAGAAGAAAAAGCTGGCGGTCAAGGACAAGATGACCCAGCTTGAAGACCAGGTCATTCCCGATATCATCGCCTGAGCCGGAGAGATTACGTGACAGCAGAAACGCCCCCCGTCGCCATCATCATGGGCAGCCAGTCCGACTGGGAGACCATGAAGAACGCCGCCGACACGCTGGATGCGCTCGACATAGAATACGAAGCCCGTATCATTTCCGCCCACCGCACGCCCGACCGGCTTTATGACTTCGCCAATGGCGCGAAGGACGAAGGCTTCAAGGTCATCATCGCGGGTGCGGGCGGCGCCGCCCATCTGCCGGGCATGACCGCAGCCATGACCCCGCTGCCTGTTTTTGGTGTTCCGGTTCAGTCCAAGACCATGTCCGGTCAGGACAGCCTCTATTCCATCGTGCAGATGCCCGCCGGCATCCCCGTAGGCACGCTTGCCATCGGCAAGGCTGGCGCGATCAATGCCGCACTTCTTGCCGCAGCAGTGCTTGCGCTCAGCGATGAAGATCTGGCCGACCGGCTGGATGCCTGGCGCGCGCGCCAATCGGCCGCCGTCGCGGAATATCCCATGGACAGCGCCCAGTGACGACAGACGCCATGGCAAAGACCACCAATCTCACCATCGGCATCATCGGCGGCGGGCAACTTGGCCGCATGCTGTCGATGGCCGCCGCGCGTCTCAACCACCGGACCATCGTGCTGGAGCCGCAGGCGGATTGTCCGGCAGCGCAAGTCTGCAACGATCAGATCGTTGCGGCATATGATGACGCGACGGCGCTTGCGGAACTCGCAAGCCGTTGCGATGTCGTCACTTACGAATTTGAAAATGTCCCGGTTACAGCGGCTGAAAAACTCAGCCTCTCCGTGCCGGTCTACCCGCCTGCAAAAGCGCTCAGCGCCTCGCAGGATCGGTTGACGGAGAAGCGCTTCCTCAACAACTGCGGCATTCCCACCGCCGATTTCCGCGCCGTGGATAGCCAGGAAGAACTGGAAGCAGCCTTGGCCGCCTTTGGTGATAAAGGCGTGCTGAAGACTCGCCGCATGGGTTATGACGGCAAGGGGCAGCGTCTTTTCCGGGGCGGCGAAGACGCCGCAGGCGCCTTTGCGGCGCTCGGCGGCGTGCCGCTGATCCTGGAAAGCTTCGTAGCCTTCGAGCGGGAAATCTCTTTGATCGCCGCCCGTTTCCAGGACGGCACCGTCACCTGTTACGATCCGGCCGAGAACGTCCATCTGAACGGCATCCTGCACACGTCGACCGTTCCGGCGGCACTGTCAGACGCCGCGAAGGCTCTCGCCGTTCAATCGGCAGAAAAGCTTCTTGCCGCGCTCGATTATGTGGGTGTCATCGGCATTGAGTTCTTCGTGCTGCCTGACGGTTCGCTGGTCGCCAATGAAATGGCGCCGCGCGTCCATAATACCGGCCACTGGACGGAGGCGGCCTGTGTGATCTCCCAGTTCGAGCAGCACATTCGTGCCGTGTCGGGCCTTCACCCCGGCAGCACGGAACGCCATTCCGACTGCATCATGACCAACCTGATCGGCGACGACATCAACGACGTGCCGACATGGCTGTCGAAAAAAGACTGTCTCGTGCATCTCTACGGCAAGACAGAAGCACGGCCAGGCCGCAAGATGGGCCATGTGACGCAGCTTCTGCACACAGGAAAAGCCTAGTCTTTTAAGGCAAAGACACGGGCAAGTGTTGACAGGCAGGGCTCAAACAGGTATCTGCCTGCCAACCGAAAAGAGCGCGCCCCGTTGCGCGCTTTTGATTGTTTGAATAGCACGGCATAAACCGTGCAAAACTGCGGACCAGTAAAATGAAGATCAAGAATTCGCTTAAAGCGCTTAAGGCCCGTCATCGCGATAACCGCCTGGTTCGCCGCAAGGGCCGCGTCTACATCATCAACAAGCAGAACCCGCGCTTCAAGGCTCGTCAGGGCTGATTGACCACGACTGCGGTTCGCGACGATGTCGTGGATCACATTGTTGACAGTTCAGAAGTTTGCATTTGATATTGGGCGCAGCCGGGTTAAGCTTTAACCTATGCGCCCAAATCGTTTTTGCACCGCTGTTATTCTTGCTCAGGGCTTTCTGCTCTCAAGCCTTGCCTTTGCGGGAACGGCTGCTGTTGCCTATGCGGCAGACGGAAAACCAGCCACTACTGCCGAATCGGCGCCATCTCCGGCAAAGACCATCGACACGCTTTTCGCGTCGCTGAAAAAAGAACGAAATGCGGTCAAGGCGCGCAGCATCGCCAACCAGATCGCCGCCGAATGGAATGATTCTGGCAGCGCGACGATCAATCTCCTGATGCAATGGGCAGGTGAAGCTGCCGACGAAAAGCGCAACGCCGCCGCTTACGATTTTCTCGACCAGGTTGTTTTGCTTGATCCCGACTATGTGCAGGCGCCCTATCGCCGCGCCATGGTTCACTTCGCCGATGGCGACACCCGCAAGGCGATGGCAGACATCAACCTGACGCTGGAAAAAGAGCCTCGCTATTTCCCTGCGCTCGCAAGCCTCGCCAATATTCTCGAAGCGTCAGGGCGAGACGAACTGGCGCTGAAAGCATGGGAACGGTATCTGGCGCTTTATCCCGCGGACAAGGACGCCCGCAAGGAAGCTGTCGATCTCTCCGAAAAACTGGCGGGCACCCGCGGGTGAATTCGATTGAGGCCGAAACAAAAATCGCCGCAAAAGCGGCGATTTTTCGTTGACGTCGTTTCAGCCGATCATTCCATGCCAAGCGCGGCCATATAGGTCTGAAGAATCGTTTCTTCCTCAATCCGCTCGTTGGCGTCCTTCTTGCGCAGGCGGATGATGGTGCGGATCGCCTTGGTATCGTATCCACGACCCTTCGCTTCACCCATCACATCCTTGATATCACCCTGAATGGCGGCTTTCTCTTCTTCGAGGCGCTCGACACGCTCGATGAACTGACGCAGTTCTGCGGCGGCGACTGTTTCGGTGGTGCTGGTTTCGTCCATCGTATATTCCTTTATTGGCGGCCCGCATGCGAGCGCTGTGTTCATTTCAACCAGACGAGGTCCCCGCCGGTCGCTGCCAGCCGGCAGCAAAATTCAGGCCTGTGAACTGCCCATTGTAAGGCGTTCCGTCAAGTCGTTTCCGTTAGCGAAGGCTTATTCCTTGGGCCGGTTCTGCTCGAAAGCGACTTTCTGGTCGCCGCTTGCTTCGCCCTGGTATTTGTCTTTCCAATCCTCGTAAGGCATGCCGTAGACGATTTCGCGGGATTGATCCTTGCTGAGCGGAACGCCAGCCTCCTCGGCGGCTTCACGGTACCAGTTGGAAAGACAGTTGCGGCAGAAGCCTGCGAGGTTCATCAGGTCGATGTTCTGCACGTCGTGGCGTTCACGGAGATGCTTGACGAGGCGTCGGAAGGCGGCCGCCTCGAACTCAATCTGCCCGTTTTCGTTTTCGGTCGTCATGGCGAACTCCTCGTTCAATAGGGGCCGGTTCGAGAGGCAAATTGCTGATACTCGTGCAAGACGGGATCGTCGTTCATTGCGGCGAAAATGGGAGCAAGCCGGTCAGACCACTCGGCAATCCCCTGCTCGTCCGCTATCAAGTCCTGCCGCACCTCAAGAAGCGCATGCGGTATGCCCTTCATCATGCAATGGCGGTACATGGTGTCGCCCTTGAGCGCGCCGTCATAGGGTTCATTGTCGCCCACGAGAATGTCGCCAGTGGCGCGCAGATGCCCCAGAAGTGGATCGACCGCACGGTGATCGGTATCCCACAGAACGGCTGCATGCCACGGCCGCGGCGTTTCTTTCCAGAACGGTGTGTAGGAGTGCAGCGACAGCACAAGCGGCGCTTCTTCAGAAGCTTTCGCCACACCGGTCAACACACGATCCACGGCATCATGATAGGGGCGATGAAAAACCTCGATCCGTCGCTGCCACTCCTCGTCGGAGATCGGATGGTTACCGGGAATGATCGCGCCATCGGAAATTTTCATGATGAGGGTTGGGTCGTCCTCGCCGCGATTCGGATCGATCAGCAGGCGAGAGAACCGTCCGAGCACGGCCGGAACCCCGAGCCGCGTCGCAAGGGAGCGGGTCAACCCCTCGATGCCGATATCAAATGCGATATGGCGATGAAAAGCGGTTTGCGGAAGGCCAAGATTGCCGTAGTGTGCCGGCAGGAGGTTCATGGCATGGTCCGCCAAAAGAACCATGCCTTTGTCATAATCGCCTTCTATGATTTCATAGGGTATGAAGTCGTTCATCGATGATTTTCTGGGGCAGGATTGAGGAGAGAAACTTGATGGCATGGCTTGAGGCCGGGCGCAAGTTCGGGCGGCATAACAGCCATCTACCTTACCGCACTCACGATCCCACGAACAATATAATCGATTAAACTCGCGTTGACTTTCTTGGGCGGCCACGCCAAGAAGTGTGTTCATTATAACATGGAATCCGGATGGAAGCCGTGACTCAGTCATCTCTCGCTCTTCCTCGCCACATCAGGCATATCACCCGTCTTATCTGCGCAGCAGCATTGTTTCTGACCCCGCTCATGATAGCAGCGCCCGCCCATGCGGATTTCCGCGTGTGCAACAGCACGCAGAACCTCGTGGGCGTCGCCATCGGCTATCGTGCAAAGGACGGCTGGGTCAGCGAAGGCTGGTGGCAGGTCCCCTCCTCGACATGCGCTACGCTGATCGAGGGTGAGCTGCAGTCACGTTATTATTATCTCTATGCCGAAGATGCCGCCCATGGCGGCCGCTGGACCGGTGACGTCAACATGTGCGTTGCGGAAAACGAGTTCAAGATCACCGGCGTGGACGATTGTTATGCCCGCAGCTTCCAGAGAATGGGTTTCAAGGAATATGACACGGGCAGACAGGGAAGCTGGATGGTCCAGCTTTCCGATACGCCAGGCACACAGGGAAATCAAAACTGATGAAGCGCAACCGGAAAGTCAAAATTCTTGCAACGCTCGGCCCGGCCTCTTCCGAAGAGGCAATGATCGAGAAGCTGCATCTTGCTGGCGCCGATCTTTTCCGGATCAACAT
Organism: Agrobacterium sp. DKPNP3; assembly: GCF_052686535.1. Classification (NCBI taxonomy): domain Bacteria; kingdom Pseudomonadati; phylum Pseudomonadota; class Alphaproteobacteria; order Hyphomicrobiales; family Rhizobiaceae; genus Agrobacterium; species Agrobacterium sp. DKPNP3. Next base: position 23,724 of record NZ_JBQYSN010000002.1, read on the forward strand.
GAGCCATGCGAGCCACGACGTGATGCGGACGCTGATCCAGCGCATACGCTCCGTCGAAAGCCGCAATGGCCGCCCCATTGGCATTCTGGCCGACCTGCAAGGTCCCAAGCTGCGCGTCGGAAAATTTGCTGAAGGCAAGGTAGAGCTCGTTCCCGGCCAGACCTTTACGCTGGATAACAATGAAGCACCCGGCGACAACACGCGCGTTTTCCTGCCGCACCCTGAAATTCTCGAAGCCGTCAAGCCGGGCCATCGCCTGTTGATCGATGACGGCAAGCTGCATCTGCGCGCCGAAAAGAGCGACGGCAAGAGCATCGTGACGACAGTGGTTTCCGGCACGCGTATTTCGGATCGTAAGGGTATCAGCCTGCCTGACACCCTGCTGGGCGTTGGCGTTCTCACCGACAAGGATCGTGTTGACCTCGATGCCGTTCTTGAAACGGGCGAAGTCGACTGGGTTGCGCTTTCCTTTGTCCAGCGTCCGGAAGACCTGGCTGAAGTTCGCAAGATCGCTCGCGGTCGCGTTGGTCTGATGTCCAAGATCGAAAAACCCCAGGCTATCGAGCGCATCGAGGAAATCATCGAGCTTTCCGACGCATTGATGGTCGCCCGCGGCGATCTTGGTGTTGAAATGCCGCTGGAAGCCGTTCCGGGCATTCAGAAGCAGTTGACCCGCGCCTGCCGTCGCGCTGGCAAGCCGGTCGTCGTTGCCACGCAGATGCTGGAATCCATGATCACGGCACCGGTGCCCACCCGCGCTGAAGTGTCCGACGTCGCCACCGCCGTCTTCGAAGGTGCGGATGCGATCATGCTCTCTGCCGAGTCCGCATCGGGCGACTATCCGGTCGAGGCGGTGTCCACCATGGCCTCGATTGCGAGCACCGTCGAACAGGACCCGCATTATTCCAACATCATCTATGCGCAGCGCGCCCAGCCGGAGCCGACAGGCGCCGACGCCATCTCCCTTGCCGCGCGCCAGATCGCCGAGACGCTGAAACTTGCCGCGATCGTCACCTACACCTCATCAGGCACGACGGGCCTGCGCGCTTCACGTGAACGGCCGCAAGTTCCGATCATCGCGCTGTCGCCGATCATCCAGACTGCCCGCCGCCTGTCTGTCGTCTGGGGCCTGCATTGCGTCGTGACCGGTGATGCCAGCGATCTCGACGACATGGTCAACCGCGCTTGTCGCATCGTTGTTTCCGAGGGTTTCGGCAAGCCGGGCGATCGCATCATCATTTCGGCCGGCGTGCCGCTGGGCACCCCCGGTGCGACCAACATGGTGCGTATCGCCTACATCGGCTCAGACGGCCAGAGCGGCGTCTGACAGACTATCGTCAAGCAACAAAAAACCCGCCGTCGCCGGCGGGTTTTTTATTGGCCATTCGGCCATAGATAAACGTGCTCAGTGCATCTTAACAGGTGTGCTGAAGCGGCTGGACTCGATTGCAACGGCACCGGGCTTGAAGCTCGCCGACGTCGCTGATGCCGACCGGTCGTTGCTCAGCATGCGGTTGGCGACGACACGTGGAGCCTTGACCGAGCGACCGGTCGTGCCCTTGTTCTGGTTAAGGGCCCAGTCCGAGATCAAATCCTGCGTCAGGCGTCCGCCACCAACCATCGCCTGCTGGGACACGGCGGCATCCTGCTTGCTGGGACGCGAACCCTTGGTGGGCAGACCGGCGCTGAGACCGCCATTGAGGGACGGCTTCAGATCAAACGCATCACCAAAACCAGCCTGCGGTTCAGCCTTGGCCGTTTCTGCAGGAGCAACGGTGACCTTGTGATTAACGGCAGCAGGGAAGGGCGCGGCCGTCGGCGCAGCTGCTGACTGGACCTGCGACCGGGCAGCCTGTCCGCTCTGCTCAAGAGCGGCAACGACCGTCGGCGACAGCGTATCCTCGTTTGCTTCCGCAAGATCGTCCTCGCCTTCAGCGTCAGCGTTGGCTGCCGCCAGCAGGGCTTCTGCAACGGCCGGACGGTTTGCCGGGACAGGAACCGACGCAAGTTCGCCGGATGCAGCCGGTGTCGCACCGTCGGCAGAAGCGGTCAGGACAGAGCCCTCCGCATCACCCTTCATGGCGCGTGGGCCGAGAAGCGTGGGTACTGGCACGGAAACCTGAGCCAGGTCAGCAAATTGCTGGCGCTCGGCCGGCGCAGATGTCGGCGTCGGTGTGGTCGCCGCCTGCAGGGCATCCTGCGCGGCATTGCGGGCCGGTGAATAAAGCGCGGTCGCAAGCCCGGTATTGCCGGGCGGCGGGTTACCGAATGCCGGACGAGCGGTCGGCAGCGGTGCCTCGCTCACGCCAGGAAGCGGCTGGGCAGAAGCAACGGCGATCGTGGGTTCAGGCTCTGGAGCCGCCTGCGGCGGCGCGGCCGGGCGAGCAACCGCCGGACGTTCGGCGGGCTCGGGTGCTGCGATGCTATCGGGATCTTCATCCTCGTCACCGCCACCAAAGAGAGCCTGCAACAGGGTCTTGCGTTTACCGCCTCCGGAAGATGCCGGGCCGGCGCCTGCACTGGAAGCAACCTGAATGGAAGACGAACTGACGCGCTTCTTATAATCCGCCATCGCCTGCTCATAACCGGGAAGCGGCTTTCCATCGGACGGAAGATGCAGCGTGTTGCCGTTCGGGAAAATGCGAACGAGTTCCTGACGGCTCATGCGTGGCCAGGCGCGAACGCCGCCGACATCCATGTGCACGAAAGGCGACCCCGAGGTCGGATAGAAGCCGACGCCGCCGATCTGCATCTGCATGCCAATCTCGCGAAGGCGGGAAAGTTTGACCCCAGGGATATAAAAGTCCATGGCCTTGCCGAGCATGTGCTGGCTTTTTTCCGCAACACCCTTGGTGCGCGTGCGCAGCAGACCATTCGTCTCCGGCGAGCGGAAAGCCGATACGACGTTGATGTAATCGGTAGCGCCGCTGCGGCGATAGACTTCCCAGACGAGATCGAAGAGACGCGGGTCCATCCGCGTCGGCTGATTTCGCCGCCAGTCACGCAGGAACCGGTTCAGCTCCTGCAGCCCCTTCTGGTCGTACTTGCCATTGCGCTTGAAGGTGATGACCGCCTTCTCACGTGTATGGATGTAATACAGTTTGAGGCTGCGCGTTTCGGCGGCGGCTTCCGTCGCCGAAACTCCTACAAATGGCATTGCGGCAAGCATCAGGCAGGCAAAGGTGACAGCGCGCGCCGACAGCTTCGTGCATATATCCTTGATCAAGCCGCGCGCGATCTTTGTCGACGGCGCGTTATTCCGATGCAGATATGGCAATTCGATCCCCGCCTGGAAGACAATTTCTGTCACATTGCCTCAAATGAACGTCAAATACGGTGACACGATGGCAAAATTGCCACACACATGCAACCTTCCTCTATATAGTGAATCAGCCACTAACAAGAGGTTTATAGACGGTAAGCGGATATCCTTGCTCAGAAGTTAACGAATTTCACGATCTGCGATGGAATAAGTCGCTCAGCCCTTCATGCGGCGTCCCGAAGCGGATCATCAGGATCGATGCCATAATCCTTCAGTTTGCGGTACAGCGTCGAGCGGCCGATGCCGAGCTTTCTTGCAACCTGGCTCATCTGCCCGCGATAAAAGCGTAGAGCAAAACGGATGAGTTCTTCTTCGATCTCAGCCAGTTTGCGGATATTGCCCGAATCGTCAGTGCTCGAGATCAGGTTCCCACCCCGATAGATGGTGGTGGAAATATCCGAGGCGTCCTCGATCACCGCGTGGTTCTCGGCGGCCGGCGTCGGAGGCGGCGAATAGGCCGCCAGCTTCAGAGACGCACCGGAAGGCGACGGCGCGAGGCCATCAGCATCATTCCCGGTCGCAAATTCCGGCAGTTGCAGCGCGATCTGCGGGAAATCTGAGTCCGCCAGATCCCCACCCTGCGACAGCACGACGGCGCGAAAAACGGCGTTCTCCAGCTGGCGGATATTACCCGGCCAGTCATAGGCCGTGAGCAGGGCTAGCGCGCTCGCATCAAGTCCAACCGGATTGGGCAACTTCTGTTCCGCCGAAAAGCGCTCGGCGAAGACCCGTGCAAGATGCGGAATGTCTTCCTTGCGACGACGCAGTGCCGGAATGGTGATCGGGAAAACGTTGAGGCGGTAATAGAGGTCCTCACGGAAACGACCTTCCTTCACCTCTTCGATAAGGTTCTTGTTGGTGGCGGAAATCAGCCGCACATTCACCTTCTGAACCCGCGCGGAACCCACGGTTTCGATTTCGCCCTGCTGGACGGCGCGGAGCAGCTTTACCTGCACATCAAGCGGGAGATCACCGATCTCATCAAGGAACAGCGTGCCGCCATCCGCCTCCATGAACTTGCCGATGTGTTTTTCCGTCGCGCCCGTAAAGGCACCCTTTTCATGACCGAAGAGAATGCTTTCCACCAGATTATGGGGAATGGCACCACAATTGACGGTGATGAATGGCTTGTTTGCCCTATCGCCAGCCGACTGGATGGCCCGCGCGACCATTTCCTTGCCGACGCCGGATTCGCCCTCCAGCACCACGGGGATGCTGGACTGGGCGGCACGCTGCGCCAGGTCGATGACCCTCAGCATGGCCGGGCTTGCGGAAACGATATCGGTAAAATTCACAGCATTGCTCCGTCCGCGCCTACCCGTGCGAGCCTTTGCCTCTCTCCTGTCAAGCTTGAGCGCATTGGAGATGGCGGCGCCGATCCTTTCCGGCGAAACCGGTTTAACGACAAAATCGAAGGCGCCTGCGCGCATGGCCTGCACAACGGTATCGATGCCGCCCTGCCCCGTCTGGACGATCACGGGAACATCCGTTCCGAGTTCGCCGACAGCTTTCAGAAAGGCAAGCCCGTCCATTTCAGGCATCATGAGGTCGAGGACGATGACGTTGATCTCGCCGCTATATTGCTTGAGCAGTTCGAGCCCCGCCTTGCCGTTTTCGGCGAGCAAGGCGAGGTGCCCATAACGTTCCACCGCATTTTTGAGCAGGCGGCGCTGGACGGGATCATCGTCTATCACGAGAACATGCGCGGTCATTTTTAGCTCCGGTTTCCGGTTTATGGACCTGCTTCATGCGGTCCCTTATGCCGCACTCTGGCACGGGAGACTTGAACATCCAGTTTTGAGAATTGCTTGCATTTTATCCATTGCCGCGGGAAACAAGGTCCCCATATGCTTCGCACGCATAATCAGAAGGACACGTTCCATGACCCTCAACCGCCCCGCTTCGCACCCCGTCTTCTCGCTTGCCGAAACGTCCGGCCCTGCACTCGGCGACCTTCCAGGCTGGAAACTCTCGGATCTCTATCCGTCGGGAGCTTCGCCGGAATATAAGGGCGATCTTGAGAAAGCGGCGTCGATGGCGGCGGCTTTCGAGAAGAAATGGAAGGGCAAGCTTGAAGCGGCCGCGAAGGCGACGGGCGAAGAGGGCATCGGCGCTGCGCTGAAGGAATATGAGGCGCTGGACGATCTTATCGGCCGCATCGGCTCCTTTGCTGGGCTCACTTATTTTTCTGACACCTCGAACACTGCGAACGGCAAGCTCTACGGCGATGCCCAGGCGAAGCTGACGGATATCTCGGCCCATCTCCTGTTTTTTACCCTCGAGCTCAACCGAATCGATGATGCAGTCATGGATGCGTGCATGAAGAACGATCCTGACGCTGGACATTATCGTCCGTGGCTGGTCGATCTTCGCAAGGACAAGCCGCACCAGCTGGACGACCAGTTGGAACAGCTTTTCCTTGAAAAATCGATGACCAGTGCGGCAGCCTTCAATCGGCTGTTCGATGAGACCATGGCCGATCTGCGTTTCGACATCGACGGCGCGAGCCTTCCACTCGAAGTCACGCTCAACATGCTGCAGGAGCCGGAGCCGGAGACCCGAAAGAAAGCGGCGGAAGCGCTGAGCGCCACCTTCAAAAACAATCTGCGGGTCTTCACCCTCATCACCAATACGCTTGCCAAGGACAAGGACATTTCCGACCGCTGGCGCAAGTTCGAGGATATCGCCGACAGCCGCCATCTTGCCAACCGCGTCGAACGCGAGGTGGTCGATGCATTGGCCGCCGCCGTAAAGAACGCCTATCCGCGCCTTTCGCATCGTTATTACGCCATGAAGGCGAAGTGGCTCGGCATGGAACAGATGAACTACTGGGATCGCAACGCGCCGCTTCCCGATACGTCCAACACGATCATTCCCTGGGATGAGGCGAAGGACACCGTACTTTCCGCCTATGGCGCTTTCGCCCCTGAGATGGCCGATATTGCGCGCAGATTCTTCGATGAACAGTGGATCGACGCCCCCGCCCGCCCCGGCAAGGCGCCGGGCGCTTTCGCCCATCCGACCGTACCTTCCGCCCATCCTTACGTGCTGGTCAATTACCTCGGCAAACCGCGTGACGTGATGACGCTCGCCCACGAGCTGGGCCACGGCGTGCACCAGGTCTTGGCCGGCGAACAGGGCGCGTTGATGTGCGCCACCCCGCTGACACTCGCTGAAACCGCGTCGGTCTTTGGGGAAATGCTGACCTTCCGCAAGCTACTCAACGATACGAAAGATGTCCGCGAGCGCAAGGCCATGCTCGCGCGCAAGGTCGAGGACATGATCAACACGGTCGTGCGACAGATTGCTTTCTACGAATTCGAAAGGAAACTGCACACCGCCCGAAAAGAGGGCGAGCTGACCTCGGAGCAGATCGGCGAATTGTGGCTCTCCGTTCAGGCGGAAAGCCTGGGCCCGGCGATCCGCATTTCAGAGGGTTATGAGACATGGTGGACCTATATCCCCCATTTCATCCACTCGCCTTTCTATGTTTATGCCTATGCCTTCGGCGATTGCCTGGTCAACTCGCTCTACGCGGTTTACCAAAACGCCGAGACCGGCTTCCAGGAGAAGTATTTCGAGCTTCTGAAGGCCGGCGGCACCAAGCATCATTCGGAGCTTCTGAAGCCCTTTGGCCTCGATGCAACCGATCCGTCCTTCTGGGACAAGGGACTTTCCATGATCGAAGGACTGATTGACGAACTGGAAGCGCTGGATAAGGACCAGGCTTAATCTCTTCCGCCGGCAAAGCTATCCTACTTCGGACAAGCTTTGTCGGTTCATACTGCCGGCAGAGATTCCAGTGAACAACCCAGGCGACGAGCAAAGGCCATGAAACGCAAACCCGCCGATCTGACCCTGAGGGAAACGCTACGCTGGGAACCGCAGACCGGCTTTCAGCGCATTGACCAGCATATGCGTCGACTATTGCGTTCCGCCGATGCGCTTGGTTTCCGTGCACCTGTCAATGCCGTCCAGCTAATGGAAAAGAAGGTGGGCGGCGAGAAGCCTCTCTGCGTGAAACTGGTCATGAACTACAAGGGCGAACTCGACATCGAGACCGCCGACTTCAAACCCTTGCAGCCGGCCACAGTGTGGCGGGTACGCATTGCGCGACAGACCAGGCTCGACTCCTCCGACACCTTCTATCGCCACAAATCGTCCCGGCGGGAGCCTTATGACGCAGCCCGCGCCGAATTCTCGGCTGACGAGGCGGATGAGGTGTTGTTGCTCAACGAGCGCGGCGAATTGTGCGAGGGATCGTCAACGAGCATCTTCGTGGAAATGCCTGAGGGACCGATGCTGACGCCACCGCTGGATAGCGGCATTCTGCCGGGTGTGCTGCGCGCGGAACTCATCCGTGAACGCAAAGCACGCGGGCAGACCCTCAAACCTGACGAGATGACCGGCCGGAAGCTCTTCGTTGGCAATTCGTTGTATGGGCTGATTGCAGCGGAGCTGATTTAGACGGTGACCGCCAGAAGCCGGTCACGGCCTTTTTCCTTCGCCGCGTAAAGGGCCTGATCGGCGCGCATGAAAATATCGTCCGCGCTTTCCCCGATGCGGTAGGCCGTCAGGCCGGCCGAGCAGCTGTAGGAAAAATCCGGGAATTCGGAGAGAGGTCTGGAAACGCGCACTCTCTGCAATAGTCGCTCCACAATCTCCCGGCCTTCGGCGACCGAACTGCGTGGCAGGATGAGCATGAACTCCTCACCGCCGATCCTGCCGAAACAATCCACGCGGCGGATGACGGAATGAGCGACAGCAACAAAATCCCGCAACACCGCATCACCGCATTTATGACCGAAGCGGTCGTTGATCTGCTTGAAAAAATCGATGTCGAACGTGCAGAGGCAGAACGGCGCTTCAAGCCCTTTGGCGACCTGATCTACCTGCACGGCAAGCTTTGTAAAGACGAACCGGCGGTTTGCCGTTCCCGTCAACTCGTCGGTCTGTGAGGCACGCACGGCCAGATCCCTGTCCTGCCGCAGTGCGCGATAACCCTGACGCAATTCGGTGACGTCGCTCGCGACGCATAGCATCCACCCATCCTGCTGTACCGTCTCGGTCATCCAGAACCAGCGACCGTCATAAAGATCCATTTCGAAGGCGCGATATGGCAGCTTGCCGCGACGGGACTGCGCCGAAAGCAGCCATCCCTCGAAATCATTGTTGCGGATCACGACGCCGGTGCGCAGCCGGTGGTTCAGCCGCATGATGTCCGCCCAGCTGGGGAAATCGCCAGCGGCCAGATGAAAGCTTTCCCGAAATGACGGATTGGCATGGCGCAAGTGGTCGCCGGAGTCATAAAGAGCGATCAGAACGGGCGTTTCATTCTGAAGCGCCGTGGCGCGCCCTAACAGATCATTCAACAGGTAGCTCTCCTGCGATGGCAAAAACTTCTTTTCACCATCTGACCAAAGCCCCTCCAAACCTGTGGACCCACGGACGAAAAGAAGAGCTCCACTATAAACGAACTTTCTTAAATTCGTAGTGGGAGAAATGGTGAAAAGATCGCGAGGATGGATCGTGCCGCGACCATCGTCATATGTCCGTCATCCAGCTGCCCTTTATTGTGGCACGCTTTTATGATCTAGCTTACTTATTGGCTAAAAAAGGAAAATTGACGAATGACGGATGCAGGCTACCCGATTTACGGCAATATTGACGGACCCATCATCATGATCGGCTTCGGCTCCATCGGGCGCGGTACTCTTCCGTTGATCGAACGTCATTTCAATTTCGACAGGGCCCGCCTCGTCGTTATCGATCCGCGGGAGGACATCGCCCCCTTTCTGGCCGAGAGAAACATTCGCCACATCAAGACCCATCTCACCAAGCAGAATTACAAGGACGTTCTCAAGCCGCTTTTGAAAGGCGTGCAGGGACAGGGCTTCTGCGTTAATCTTTCGGTCGATGCCGCATCTGTCGATCTGATGCGGATATGTCGTAAGCACGGCATGCTCTATATCGACACCGTGGTGGAGCCATGGCCCGGTTTTTACTTCAATGGAGATGCCGACAACGCCTCCAGAACGAATTACTCCCTTCGGGAAACCATGCTGAAGGAAAAGGCGCGCAAACCTGGTGGTACGACGGCCGTTTCCACCTGCGGCGCCAACCCGGGCATGGTGTCATGGTTCGTAAAACAGGCCCTCGTCAATCTCGCGAGCGATGCCGGCCTCGATATCGAAGAACCACAGCCTGATGACCGACAAGGCTGGGCGACGCTGATGAAACAGCTTGGCGTCAAAGGTGTGCATGTGGCCGAGCGCGATACGCAGCGGGCGAAAGAACCGAAGCCATTCGGGGCGTTCTGGAACACATGGTCCGTCGAAGGCTTCATCGCAGAAGGTTTCCAGCCAGCCGAACTTGGTTGGGGCACCCATGAAAACTGGATGCCGAAGAACGCCAAGAAGCAGAAGAAGGGAAACAAGGCGGCGATCTATCTTGATCAGCCCGGCGCCAATACGCGGGTGCGCACCTGGTGCCCGGGCCTCGGACCGCAATACGGTTTTCTCGTCACGCACAACGAGGCGATCTCGATCTCCGACTACTTCACCGTCCGCAACGATGAAGGCGACGTCACCTACCGACCGACCTGCCACTATGCCTACCATCCCTGCAACGACGCCATCCTGTCCCTGCACGAAATGTTCGGCAATGGCGGCAACCCGCAGCCGATCCAGCACGTACTTGCCGAGGATGAGCTTGTCGACGGTGCCGACGAATTGGGCGTCCTGCTCTATGGTCATGACAAGAACGCCTATTGGTACGGCTCGCGCCTCACGCTTCAGGAGGCGCGTTCGCTTGCCCCGAACCAGAATGCAACCGGATTGCAGGTGAGTTCCGCCGTGTTGGCCGGCATGGTCTGGGCAATTGAAAATCCGGAAGCCGGTATCGTTGAAGCCGACGAGATGGATTACCGCCGCTGCCTTGAGGTGCAACGTCCCTATCTCGGACCCGTTGAGGGGCATTACACCGACTGGACGCCGATCGACGGACGTCCGGGACTATTTCCTGACAATATCGATACGTCCGATCCCTGGCAGTTCCGCAATATCTTCGTCCGCTGACGCGCAAGAGTCTCATATTTGCCACGCTGGGGCTTTCGTGAATGCCATCGGGAACCGGTGGAAGCAAACAACGTTGCCTTGAAATGAAAAACGCTTCACGGCATGGTCGAAGCATAGAAAGTTTCATCGAATCGCAGGAGAACAGGCTCATGAACTTCAAGACAAGCGCTGCTTTGCTTTCAGCCGCCATCGCGGTGTCTTCATGCGTCGCGCCAGGTCCCTCCTCCCAGCAGACATCGATGGCGCCTTCGCTTTCCCGCGGCCCAGCCGTGGACGGTCGCTGGATCGACCGAAACGGCATCGTATCGACGTTCCAGAACGGCGCCTTCTCCACCCGTTCCACCGACACCAATACGCTTCTCGCCTCCGGCACTTACGTGACGATTTCGCCGACGCTTTACGAAATCAACATGACGTCGCTGGTGCGTAACACGCAGTCGCGTGTCAACTGCGCCCTCGTATCGCCGTCGCAATTGAACTGCACGACTGACAGCAATAGCCAGTTCTCGCTCACCCGCCAGGGCTGATTACCTAGCCGATTCAACGCGATGTCTTTTTCAAGCGCACGCCTTCGGGCGTGCGTTTTTGTTTGTTTTACACCTGTCATAATTTCGCTTGCGGCGACTGCCGCTAAATGAAAACATTCTGCTTTCGAATGACTGACATGTTTTCGGATTAAAGAATACGTCCGGTCGGAGGGTGATCAGCCGGCCTGGACTTCCGCTTTGAACAGGAGAGAGGGACGATGAAGAAAATTTTCGGAATGGGCATGCTGAGCGTTTCGGTGATCACGCTTTCAGCGGGAGCCGCGCTGGCGGATTACGAGCTCAACATTCTTCACATCAACGATTTTCACTCCCGTATCGAATCGATCAACAAATTCGACTCGACCTGCTCGGCGGAAGAAGAGGGCAAGAACGAGTGCTTCGGCGGCGCCGCGCGCCTGCTGACCGCGATCAACCAGACGCGCGATGCGCTAAAGGGTGAAGGCAAGAATGTTCTGCTTCTGAATGCCGGCGACAATTTCCAGGGATCGCTTTTCTACACCACCTACAAAGGCACCGTTGAAGCGGAAATGCTGAACGCCATGAAGTTCGACGCCATGACCGTCGGCAATCATGAGTTCGACGACAGTGAAGACGGCCTTGCCGGCTTCCTCGACAAGGTCCAGTTCCCGGTCGTGACCGCCAACGTTGTTGCCACCGCCGCCTCGAAAATTGGCGACCGCGTCAAGCCCTCCCTCGTGCTTGACGTCGGCGGACAGAAGATCGCTATCGTCGGTGCCGTCGCCAACGACACCGCGGAACTGGCAACGCCCGGTCCCAACATCACGATCGCTGAGGATGTCGCGAAAATCAGCGAGCAGGTTCAGAAGCTGAAGCAGGAGGGCGTCAACAAGATCATCGCGCTCACCCATGTCGGTTACCCGCGCGATCTCGAATTCATCGCCAAAATTCCCGATGTCGACGTCGTCGTAGGCGGCCATTCGCACACGCTTCTGTCGAACACCGATCAAAAGGCCGAAGGCCCCTATCCGACGCTCGTCGACAACCCGGGTGGCTACAAGGTTCCCGTTGTGCAGGCAGGGCAGTACAGCAAGTATCTCGGCGACCTCAAAGTGGTCTTCGATGACAACGGCGTCGTGAAGGAGAGCAAGGGCGACCCGATCCTCGTCGATTCTTCTTTCAAGCCTGATGAAGCCACGCTGAAGCGCATCGATGAGCTGAAGGCGCCGATCGAGGCTCTGAAAGCCAAGGTCGTTGGCACCTCCGAAGGCCCGATCGAAGGGGACCGCAAGATTTGCCGTGTGAAGGAATGCTCCATGGGCAATCTGGTCGCGGATGCGACACTTGCCCGCGTCAAGGATCAGGGCGTCACCATTGCTTTTGCCAATAGTGGCGGCCTGCGCTCCTCCATCGATGGCGGCGATGTCTCGATGGGTGAAGTGCTGACGGTTCTGCCGTTCCAGAACACCGTCGCAACCTTCCAGCTGAAGGGCGAAGATATTCGCGCCGCCCTTGAAAATGGCGTCAGCCAGATCGACGACGGTGCGGGCCGCTTCATGCAGGTCTCAGGCATGAAATATTCCTTTGACCGTTCCAAGCCGGCCGGCAGTCGTATCGTTTCGGTTGAGGTCAAGGAGGGTGACGCTTTCGTGCCTCTCGATCCCGCCAAGACCTACATTGTCGCAGCCAATAACTACGTCCGCACCGGCGGCGATGGCTTCAAGGTCTTTGCGACCAACGCCATCAACGCCTATGACTTCGGCCCTAACCTCGAAGAGGCGGTTGCGGCCTATATTACCGCCAATAGCCCCTATAAGCCCTATACGGACGGTCGCATCAGCGAAGTGACCCCCGCCGGTTACGTCGCTCCGGCAAAGCCTGCGGCACCGGCGCCTGCGACAACTGCACCCGCCACTACTGCTGCCCCCACCGCGACTGCGCCCGCAACGACCGCGCCAGCAGCCCCGACACCTGCTGCAGCCGCTGCCGCGGCCAGCAAATACGTCGTTGAAAAGGGCGATTCCCTCTGGAAGATTGCAGCGGAAAAATACGGCGATGGCGCTCTATGGGGCAAAATTGCCAAGGCAAATACGCTGAAACATCCGAACCATATCGAGATCGGCGAAGAGCTGGAATTGCCCGCTCAATAAGTCGCACGCTGACAGCAGGGCAATTTGCCGCATATAGAAGCCGGCCCTTGAAGATCGGGGCCGGTTTTCTATTTTCCCATAAAAAGCAAAGGCTTAAGGATAAATTTTTGACGGCTGGCAGCCTGCGGCTGCGCCATTGCCGGAAATAGCATCTCACAGTGGTTTAATCCTGAAAATTTTCGTCTAGAACACATGAACAAAACTACTGTCGGAGCGTATGGCTCGGACATTTTCGGCCAAACCGTGTCACGGTCTGGTTCAGGCACAAACACACGATGGAGCGTTAGCCTTATCCTTGGGCGAAATAACTCCTGACATCAGCAGTTCGAGTTTCAGGGTATCATTCATGGCGACAGACCTATCCCCCCTCCCGGCAAACCATCCTCGCGTAACCTTCGGCAAGGTGGGCGTGTTGCTCGTCAATCTCGGCACCCCCGACGGTACGGACTATTGGCCGATGCGCCGTTATCTGGCGGAATTCTTGAGCGACAAACGCGTGATAGAATGGTCCCGTCTTTATTGGTATCCGATCCTTTACGGCATCGTGCTCAACAAGCGCCCGCAGAAGGTCGGCAAGGCCTACCAGGAAATCTGGAACCAGGAGCGCAACGAAAGCTATCTGCGCACCTATACCCGCAGCCAGGGCGAGCTTATGGCCGAGGCGCTTAAGGATTTACCCAATGTCGTGGTCGACTGGGCGATGCGATACGGGCAGCCATCGATTGCCTCCAAGATCGACGCGCTGAAAGAAAAGGGCTGCGAAAAGATCCTGCTTTTCCCACTCTATCCGCAATATGCGGCCTCAACCACGGCAACGGTGAACGACAAGGCTTTTGAGCATCTGATGAAGCTGCGCTGGCAGCCAGCCATCCGCACCGTGCCGCCGTACCATGACGATCCCGCCTATATCGAAGCGCTTGCGGCCTCCGTCAACAACCATCTGGCAACGCTGGACTGGGAGCCGGAGATGCTGATCACCTCCTTCCATGGCATTCCGCAATCCTATTTCAAAAAGGGCGATCCCTATTATTGTCACTGCCAGAAAACCGCCCGTCTGCTGCGCCAGGCGCTGGGTCGAACCGACAAGAACTTCATGATTACCTTCCAGTCCCGTTTCGGGCCGGAAGAATGGCTGCAGCCCTACACCGACAAGACGATGGAGAAGCTGGCCTCGGAGGGCATCAAGCGCATCGCCGTCATGAATCCAGGTTTCGTATCAGATTGTCTTGAGACGCTGGAGGAGATTGCCGGTGAAGCCGGGGAGATTTTCCTGCATCATGGCGGTGAGAAATTTACCCATATACCATGTCTGAACGACAGCGCCGAGGGCATGAATGTTCTCGAAGAGGTTGTAAGACGGGAGTTGCAAGGCTGGGTGTAATCTTGCCATAAGATTGGTGGGATAAAACCCGGACGTTCTGATCGGAGGAGGAAAGTGATGATTGCATTGGGCGGTTTCGACATCGTCGTCATAGCGGCGGTTGTTCTGGTTATTCTGGTGCTGTTTGCCGGCATCAAGACCGTGCCGCAGGGGCATCGTTACACCGTTGAACGCTTCGGTCGCTACACGCGCACGCTTGAGCCCGGCCTCAATCTCATCGTACCGTTTTTTGAAAGCATCGGTTCGAAGATGAATGTCATGGAGCAGGTTCTCCATATCCCGACACAGGAAGTCATCACCCGTGACAATGCCAGTGTTTCTGCCGATGCTGTCACCTTCTATCAGGTATTGAACGCCGCGCAGGCCGCTTACCAGATCTCCAATCTGGAAATGGCGATCGAAAACCTGACAATGACCAATATCCGCTCGGTGATGGGCTCGATGGACCTCGACGAGTTGCTGTCGAACCGTGATGCCATCAATGATCGGCTGCTGCGTGTCGTCGATGAGGCGGTTGGGCCATGGGGTATCAAGGTCACCCGCATCGAGATCAAGGACATCGCGCCGCCGAAGGACCTCGTTGATTCCATGGCGCGACAGATGAAGGCAGAGCGCGAGAAGCGCGCGCAGGTGCTGGAAGCGGAAGGCGCCCGCAACGCGCAAATTCTTCGCGCAGAAGGTGCAAAACAGTCTGCTATTCTGGAGGCGGAAGGCCAGCGCGAAGCAGCGTTCCGCGATGCCGAAGCCCGAGAGCGCCTGGCCGAGGCCGAAGCTAACGCCACCCGCATGGTCTCGGAAGCCATCGCCGCCGGTAATGTCCATGCCATCAACTATTTCGTCGCCCAGAAATACACCGAAGCGCTGGCCGAGATCGGCACTGCGAAGAATTCCAAGATCGTGCTAATGCCGATGGAAGCCTCGGCGCTGATCGGCTCGCTCGGCGGCATCGGCACGATTGCGAAAGAAGTGTTCGGTAACAACGGCGATTCGCCGAGCACGCCCACCGCAGCCCCTGCATCGTCCCGCTCCGTGCCACCAACCCGGGCTTCCGGCCAGAGCATCAATGTCGCTATCCCGGGTAATCCCTTCGGCTCTTCATCGGAGAAATAACGATGCTGCAACAGCTTGCGATAGAGCTGGGCCCCTGGAGCTGGTGGATCGTCGGCTTCGCGCTGCTGGCAGCAGAGCTCATCGCCCCGGGCGTCTTTCTGATCTGGATTGGACTAGCCGCTCTGGTGATCGGCGCGTTGTCGCTGGTCCTTTGGGATGTCACTGTGTGGGCCTGGCAGTTGCAGCTGGTGCTGTTTGCAGCACTCTCCGTCATTTTTGCCCTGCTTGGCCGGAAATATTTCGGCCGGAGCCGCGATACAAGCGACGAGCCATTCCTCAACCAGCGCGAAGCGAGTCTTGTCGGCCGCACTGCCACCTTGCAGGAGCCGATCGTTGAGGGTCGCGGACGCATCAGACTTGATGATACCTGGTGGCCGGTGAATGGCGAAAACCTGCCAGCTGGAACCCGCGTCAGGATTGCGTCGGCTCGCGGGCGCACACTGACGATCGAGCCGATCGACCGATAAGTCCGGCACCCGGTCGGCAGCATCGACGATGGACTTCCGGACGGCGATCGATGCAGCTGTCAGCAAAATTATTAAGCGACGCCGATCCGCAGGAGATCGTGGAAATGCACCAGTCCAATCGGCCGATTGTCGTCGTCAACGACGATGAGGGCGCCGATGTGGAATTTTTCCAGCGTCGCCAGCGCACTGGTGGCCAACACCGACTTTTTGACCGTTTTCGGGCTGCGGGTCATGATATCGTCGACAACCAGTTCGGCGAGGTTACGTGACAGGTTGCGCGCCATATCGCCCTCGGTGATGATGCCGCACAGACGCCCCTCCTCATCCAGAACGCCGACGCAGCCAAAATGCTTGCGCGAGAGAACGCCAACCGCTTCCGGCATCGCCGTTCCCTTTCCGACCAATGGCAGGCGATCGCCGGTATGCATGATATCGGCGACCAGCGTCAGGCTGGCACCCAGCTTGCCGCCGGGATGAAACACCTTGAAGTCACCCGCAGTGAAATTGCGCGCTTCCAGCAGAGCCACGGCAAGAGCATCACCCAGCGCGAGCTGCATCAATGTGGACGTGGTTGGCGCAAGTCCAAGCGGACAGGCCTCCTGCTCATTGGGAACGAGCAGCACGATATCGGAGGCTTGCGCCAGCGATGATTTTTCCGAACAGGTGAGCGCAATCAGCGGAATGGAAAACCGGCGCGAGTAATTGATGATGCTGCGCAGTTCCGCACTTTCGCCACCTTTGGAAATAGCCAGCACCACATCGTCGCCGCCGATCATACCAAGATCGCCGTGATTGGCTTCCGCCGCATGGACAAAAAAGGCGGGCGTGCCTGTGGAGGCAAACGTCGCGGCAAGCTTTGCGCCAATATGGCCGCTTTTGCCAACTCCGGTGATGATGAGGCGACCATTGGATTCGCCGATGGTCTCGATCGCTTTGCAGAAGGGCTCGGAGAGGCCGTTCTTAAGGGCATCCTCAAGGGCGGCAAGGCCAGCCCGCTCCATCGAGATCGTCCGCAGGGCGGATTCAATGGCGTTGTCTTCAACCAGTTTGACGGCGCGCGTAATCATGCCCGACTGTTACTCTTTAAGCCGGAATAAGTCCACTCTTCGCCCCGCGCGCCGCATTTTAGAACGCGTCTCGGGGCAAGTATTCAACAGTTTCGGTAGCGCTCGTTCCCTTAGTGATGCCGCTCCGGGGGTGATATCTCCTCCATCGTCCCGAGCCGCTTGAAAGGAATGTTGTCTTCATCGACCAGATATCGTCCAAGCGTCCTTACCCACGAAACAGACCCATCGGTGCGGCGCACCGCATATTCCTGATCATAAAAACTCGCATTCTTCAACGTTGTCAGCGCCGTTTCGATCACCCGGTTCCGGTGATCGAGGTCCACTTTCTCCAGCACCTGAAAAATGCTGATGCCAAGCATCCCCTGTTTTACGGGAATTCCGAAGAGTTCAGCGCAGATCGCGTCCAGATAGAAACGGTCATTGGTGATATCCCAACAATAAAAACCAACTTGCCTGATGTTCAAAACGGACTTCATGAAACGACGTTGTCACACAAAATAAATTCAATACGATTTTTGACCGCTTTAAAATCGATCATCGTAATCATACGGCAAACCCGTGCCAAAATGAAACGTTTTAATCTTCGCATATTAGAAATATTTAGCAATTTTGGTGCGGACCTCGCGGCGATCATCGTCCATCTTTCGATCGGCAGGCTTGCGAGAAAATCGGCTCGCTTTTCGCCCCTGCCGGATGGATGAAAATTCAGTGATCTTTATCAACTGTTAACCATAAAAAACCTATTGTTAAAGCGATGTTAAAACTTGCGTCGCCTGTCTGGTCACTGGTTTCTTCACGTCATGTCATCGGCCTGTCTCCCGTCAGGTCTGGTGAGATGCCCTGTTTACCTTTGATCTGACGTCGGCCGGATCCGCCGGGTGAGAAGGAATGAATGTGAAGGGCACCGCCACACGTCTGCCGACGTCGCGGAAAGCAGCGACCCTGCTGCTCGCCTGTACTTTTGTTTGCCCGCTGGAGAGCGCTTTGGCGCAGACGGCGACACCTGCTGGTCCAACGCTGCGGCAGGCGACGTCTTCCGATAATGCAACGGCCTCGCCAATGCCAAGCGCAGTTGACGCGGCGGCCACTGGCGCAGTCCAGCTGACGCCGACGCCCTCGCCCCCACCCCAGCTCTGGCGCCCCTCGAACAATCCGGGCGACCCGATTTACGAGCAGCAGGACGAGGCGGGCCAGCCCTTTGCTGATGCGGAAAACCCCTACGAGCCGACGGTGGATGGCGGTGAAAACCCGCGCATTCCCGCCGTGCCAGGACAAACGCCGGGAATTCGCGTCGGAACATTCGTGCTTCGGCCAGCAATCAGTCAGACGATCAACACGGAAAGGCAGACCAATACGGGCGGCCCTTCCAGACGCAATTATCTGACGACGGGCATACGCGGCACGCTCACCAGCGACTGGTCCCGGCACGCGCTTACGGTCACGGGCGACGGTGCCTGGGAAAGAAACTTCGGCAGCGACAAGGATGGCGAAGAACCTCGGGCGAAGATCGATGCGGATCTGCGTCTGGACCTCGGCGGACAGACGACCGCTAATCTCAAGGCCGGCTATGAATTCAGCCGCGAGGACACGACGGACCCGAATGCCCTGACAGGGGCCGCCGTCCAAGGCGGCGAGCACCGCTTCACGACGGGAGCATCGATCGAGCGGGATTTCGGCAAGCTTCGCGGTCTCGCGGCGCTCGATCTTTCTCGTACCGTCTACACGGATGCAAAAGGCATAGACGGCCGCCCGATCAGCCTCAACGACCGTGACCAGAATGGCGCCAATCTGCGCGGTCGTATCGGCTATGAACTGTCGCCGGCGCTCATCCCCTTCCTTGAACTGAACGTGGGGACGACGAAATACGATAGGCGCCTCGACAATTCCGGCTATGCCCGTTCTTCCAATTCCTATGGTGCAAAAGTGGGTGCCGAGGTCGATTTGGGCGAGAAAACGCGGGGCGAAGCCGCCATCGGTTATCTGCGCAAGCAATATGATGATGACCGCCTCGATGCGATCGACGCCCTGACGCTGGATGGCACTCTCAACTGGTCACCCCAGCGCGGGACAAACGTCAATCTCGGTTTGCGCACGACGATCGAGGATTTTGCCGGCGGCCCTCAGGGTGGCTGGGTGTCCTATCGGCTTGATGCCGGCCTGACCCACGAGCTGCGCAACAACCTCGTCGCGCGGCTGACCGGGCAGGTGGTTCATCGCAAATTCCGTGCTTCCGAGGATGCCGTGGAATATACCGCCGGGGCCGGCCTGACTTGGGGTATCAACCGTTACCTCGACCTTACCGCTGATGTCAGCTACCAGTGGACCCCTGTCTATGACAGCAACGATCTGCGTGTCGGCGCCGGTCTGGTGCTCAAACGATAATTCCAGAAAAAGAAATCCCGGCGCGAAGGCCGGGATTGTCTTGGCTCTTATGGACTATTTCAGACCGTCGATCAGGGCCTTGATCGGCTCTTCTATTGTGGGCCTGATGTCACCGCGTTCCAGGGCAAAGGCGACGTTGGCGAGGATAAAGCCATCTTTGGCGCCACAGTCGAAGGTCTGGCCGCGGAAATGGTAGCCTGCGAACTCCTGCGACTTGGCGAGCGTCAGCATGCCGTCGGTGAGCTGGATTTCGTTACCTGCGCCACGTTCCTGATTTTCAAGAATGTCGAAAATCTCCGGCTGAAGAATATAGCGGCCGTTGATATAGAAATTTGACGGCGCTGTCCCCTTCGCAGGCTTTTCGACCATTTCGGTGATTTTGAAGCCTTCGCCGACGGTCTCGCCAACACCGACGATGCCATATTTATGGGTCTGGTCAGGCGCACACTCCTGCACCGCGATCACGTTGCCCTGGGTCTGCTCGTAAAGCTCGACCATGCCCTTCAGGCAGCTTTTCTGCGAATGCATGATCATGTCAGGCAGGAGCACGGCAAACGGCTCGTCGCCAACGATATCGCGCGCGCACCATACAGCGTGGCCAAGACCGAGCGGCACCTGCTGGCGCGTAAAGCTCGCCGTGCCGGCCTTCGGCAGTAGACCAGCCAGTAATGTCAGCTCGGCATTCTTGTTGCGCTCGCGCAGCATCTGTTCGAGCTCAAACTGGATGTCGAAATAATCCTCGATCACCGCCTTGCCGCGGCCGGTAACGAATACAAAATGCTCGATGCCTGCTTCCGCCGCCTCATCAACGACGTACTGGATAACGGGCTTGTCGACGACGGTGAGCATTTCTTTCGGAACTGCCTTGGTGGCAGGCAGAAAACGCGTGCCGAGACCTGCGACCGGGAATACGGCCTTCCGAATTTTCTTATGTTCTACCACGTATCCCTCCTGAGAGATAAAACTTGATCACAATCCCCGCACGCTGTTGTTATTTCAAAAACAACAACGTTTTGTAAAGGGTGACGCTACCATCTATTAATGGTAAAGAATTTGTTGACGATCTTTTGTTATCCATGACGACGCCCGATGCGTTTTCGCAATCGAAATGACATTCGAGAGAACGAAAGACAGACGATGACAAAGATGATCCTTTCAGATGTCCGCAAATTCGGCTGCATGGTGTTTGCCGGCCTGGCAATCTCGCTGGCGCCTGTCGCGGCCAAAGCCGATCAGGGATTCCGTCAGTGGATCAACCAGTTCTATGCAACAGCCGCGAAAGAAGGCATTAGCAAGGCGACCTATCAGAAGGCCTTTGCCGGCGTCAGCGAGCCGGATCCCGACGCGCTTCGCAAGGCAACCTTCCAGCCGGAATTCACCACGCAGATCTGGGATTATCTTGACTCACGCGTCAATCCGTACACGGTGCGGATCGGCCGCGAGATGAAGATGAAACACGCGGCGACGCTTAACTGGATCGAGCGCAACTTCAACGTCGACAAACACATCATCCTTGCCATCTGGTCGATGGAGTCCAACTACGGCGCTGTTCTCGAAAAGCCGGAGCGGCTGCACAACATCCCGCAGGCGCTTGCAACGCTCGCCTATTCCGATCCCAAGCGCGCCAAATTCGCGCGCACCCAGCTGATCGCTGCGCTCAAGATTCTTCAGGCTGGCGATGTCACGCCCAAGCAATTGACGGGTTCGTGGGCTGGAGCAATGGGTCACACCCAGTTCATTCCCACAAGCTACCTGCTCTATGCGGTTGATGCTGACGGTAATGGCAAGCGTGATATCTGGCATTCCGTGCCGGACGCGCTGGCGACGGCCGCCAACCTCCTTGCAAAGAACGGCTGGGAGCCGGGCCGCACCTGGGGTTACGAGACGGCGGTCCCGCGGGGCGGCGCCCGTTATGAAGGGCAGACGAAAACCATTGCAGAGTGGGCAAAACTTGGCTTCACCAGGCCGAACGGCAAAAGCTTCACGCGTGGTACGGACCGCGCGATGCTGAAACTGCAGGGCGGTGCCAACGGTCCGGGTTTCCTGATGATGAAGAACTTCTTCACCATCAAAAAATACAACGCATCCGACAGCTACGCTCTGGCCGTGGGCCTGCTGGCTGACGAGATTGCCGGTTATGGCGGCATGCAGCAGAAGTGGCCACGCCCGGATGGCACGCTGGATATCAGAGAAAAATTCGAGCTTCAGACCCGCATGAAGGAACTCGGCTATTATGATGGCGAAGTCGACGGAAACTTCGGCTCCGGCTCGAAAGCCGCCATCAGCGCTATCCAGTCGCGTATGGGTATGGAAACCGATGGCCAGCCGTCGCAGCGTCTGCTGAGGGCGCTGCGCAACTGATAATGTCCCGGCACATTCGGCGGCACCCAAAAATCCGCCGCCGAAATATCCGGAAGGGTTGATGTGATGAGTGCGAAACCTGCGGCAAACTATGGAAGAAGCGGCTGGCGTTTCTGCGCTGTCCTTCTTTGCACCGTGCTTGCGCTGCCGCTTGCTCCCGCCGAAAGCATCGCGCAGGAGCAGCGGCGCACCCTGTTTGAGATGCTGTTCGGCAAGCCGGTGGGCCGCGACGGCGGGTCAGACCGCGAATACCAGCGCCGCAGCCGCCGCGATTTTCCATCTGCCCCGCCAACGAGATCGGTCACCCGGCCGCAACCGACCAAGAAAACACCGTCGGTTGTGCAGATGCGCACCGCAAAGCCGGAGCCTGCCGCCAAGCTTGAAAATGCGCGGCGCGTATTGGTCATCGGCGACTTCCTTGCCGGTGGCATGGGAGAAGAGCTGGTCAACGCGTTCGCCAACTCGCCGGCGATTGTCGTCGATGTGCGCGCCAACGGCTCTTCAGGTCTTGTTCGCACCGATTATTACGACTGGTTCAAGACCCTTCCGCAATTCATTACCGAGACGAATCCGGCAACCATCGTCATCATGATGGGGTCCAACGATCGCCAGCAGATGCAGATCGGCGATAGCAAGGAAAAATTCGGTACCGAAGTCTGGTTCAAGGAATATGAACGACGCATCGACGAACTGCTGACACTCGCAGGACGTCCAAAGGTTCCTGTGCTTTGGGTCGGCCTGCCCGCCTTCCAGTCGCCGTCGCTCTCCGCTGATCTGGTCGGCTTCAACCGGCTCTATCGCAACCACGTTGAAAAATATGGCGGGGAATTCGTTGACGTCTGGGATGGCTTCGTGGATGAGGCAGGAAAATTCGTCGTCACCGGCTATGACATGAATGGTCAGCAAGCCCGCCTTCGTGAAGCTGATGGTATTGGCATGACACAGGCCGGCAAACGCAAGCTTGCCTTTTATGTCGAAAAGTTCGTGCGCCGTCACCTTGATGGCGCGGGCCCTGATCTGGTCAAACTCGACGGCAGCAATCTGCCAGCCCTCACCTCCCTGCCCGCACTCGGCATCGATGCCGGCCAAGTGCGTACCCAGCCGATCAGCCTCACCGATCCTGCTCTTGATGGGGGCGACAAATTGCTTGGCGATGTCCCTCCCTCTCCCACTCCGGCTCGCGTTTCCGTCGTGGAATCGCCACGCGAGAGGCTGACCAAACGCGGCGAGATGGCCGATGCGCCTGCAGGCCGCATCGATGACTATCGCGTGGTCACAGACACCACACAAGCGAAACAGTAAGCGCCATTTCCATCGAGCCGAGCCTCACCGGCGTAATGTTGAGGCAACCCATCAATGACAGTCTTGACTAAGCTTTGCAGGAATGCTGGGTGATCGTCTATTAATTGCGATCATACTTTCTGCCTGGCGATATTTATTTCAAGCTAACGCGTCTGATGCACTGAGCATCGATGACGCAGTCCTTCTTATTTTGCGCGCGTGCCATTCCCCCGAGAAGTCACGCCTGTTAATGCCGAGATCGTTCATGCGCCTGCTTCTTGTAGAAGACGAACGCGAAATGGCGGCAGCGCTGTCAGCTGCGCTCCATCGGTTCGATATTATCGTTGATTCCGTCGGCACGCTCGATCTTGCCCGCTTGAACTCAATCTATTTCAGGAAATCGTCCGTTATCACAACGGCGAGATCAGCATCAGCGATTCCTCCACCGGCGGCGCCTGCTTCCGCATCACGCTTCCCTTTTGCTGATCGCACGGCAATCAAACGAAAAAGCCTGTCGCTTCTGCAACAGGCCTTTCCATCTTTATCGATTCCGCCGGCTTAGCGCGGCAGAACCGTGGCGCCCATCAGCGCCTCATCGATCGCGCGGGCGGCCTGCCGGCCTTCGCGGATTGCCCAGACCACAAGGGACTGACCACGGCGAACGTCGCCCGCAGCCCAGAGCTTCTCGACCGACGTCCTGTAATCCGTCTCGTTGGCGACCACATTGGTGGAACCACGCCGGTCCGTGTTGAGCGTCAACTTGCCTTCCATTTCCTTCAGCACGCTATCCGTGAAGGGACCGGAAAAACCAATGGCGATGAAGGCGAGATCGGCTTTGATAATGAATTCGGTACCGGCGATTGGCTTGCGGCGTTCATCCACCTGACAGCACTTCACACCGGTCAGAACGCCGTCTTCGCCGACGAATTCCAGTGTGGCGACCTGGAACTCGCGCACCGCGCCTTCCGCCTGCGACGAGGACGTGCGCATCTTGGTCGCCCAGAAGGGCCAAACCGCAAGCTTGTCTTCCTTTTCCGGCGGCATCGGGCGGATGTCGAGCTGTGTGACCTTCACCGCGCCCTGGCGGAACGCCGTACCCACGCAGTCTGACGCGGTATCACCGCCGCCGACGACGACAACATGCTTGCCACCGGCGAGGATAGGATCGGCCGGCCAGCCGATGCTATCGATGTTTTCACGGCCAACGCGACGGTTCTGCTGCACGAGATATGGCATGGCATCGTGCACTCCATGCAGGTCCGCCCCGCCGATGCCGGCTGGACGCGGGGTTTCAGAGCCGCCGCAGTAAAGAACCGCGTCATGGTCGGCCAGAAGCGACTGAACGGTCACGTCGACGCCGACATTAACACCGCAATGGAAGGTAACGCCTTCGCCCTTGATCTGCTCGACCCGCCGATCAATGAAGTTCTTTTCCATCTTGAAATCAGGGATACCGTAACGAAGCAGGCCGCCGGGCTTTGATTCCCGCTCATAGACATGCACCTCGTGACCGGCGCGGCCAAGCTGCTGTGCCGCCGCCATGCCCGAAGGGCCGGAGCCGATGATGGCGACCTTTTTGCCGGTATGGATCGTCGCCGGCTTCGGCACGATGAAGCCCAGTTCATAAGCCTTGTCGGCGATGGCCTGCTCGACCGTCTTGATGGCGACCGGCGTGTCTTCGAGGTTCAGCGTGCAGGCTTCCTCGCAGGGCGCTGGGCAGACGCGGCCGGTGAATTCAGGGAAGTTGTTGGTGGAATGGAGGTTGCGGATCGCCTCCTCCCAGTTGTTATTGTAAACAAGATCGTTCCAGTCCGGGATCTGGTTGTGCACGGGACAGCCGGTCGGGCCATGGCAATAGGGAATGCCGCAATCCATGCAGCGCGCCGCCTGCTTCTGCACCTCGGCATCCGACATCGGAATGGTGAATTCGCGGAAATGGCGGATACGATCCGATGCAGGCTGATACTTGCCCACCTGCCGGTCGATCTCGAGAAAACCTGTAACCTTGCCCACGTTTATGTCCTCACATCAAAGCGGAGCGCCTGTCGGGCCCCAGTACCAAGTGGCGAAACCTAAAGCCGCCCCCAGCACGATGAATTCAAATCCGGTCTCGCCGCTCGAGCGCTAGATCGCCGTGGGAACGGCGACCGCGAGACCAGCTGGTGTAGTGTCCTCACGCGGCGGATTACTCCGCCGCCACGCCCATGCGCATGCGCTCCATTTCCTCAAGCGCACGACGGTATTCAACCGGCATGACCTTGCGGAATTTCGGACGGAACTCGCTCCAGCGATCGAGTATATCCTTGGCACGCGACGAATTCGTGTAGTGGAAGTGGTTTGAGATCAGCTGGTAAAGGCGCTCCTCGTCGTGACGCGTCATGTCCTCGGAGACGTCAACGCGTCCCTTGTGCATGAGATCGCCGCCGTGATGATGCAGCTTTTCCAGCATGTCGTCTTCTTCCGGAACCGGCTCCAGCTCGACCATGGCCATGTTGCAACGGGTGGCAAAGTCGCCCTTTTCATCGAGAACGTAAGCCACGCCACCGGACATGCCGGCCGCGAAGTTACGGCCCGTTTCCCCGAGAACCACCACGATACCGCCAGTCATATATTCGCAGCCGTGGTCGCCCACGCCTTCGACAACAGCGACCGCACCGGAGTTGCGCACGGCGAAGCGCTCGCCTGCCACGCCACGGAAATAGCACTCGCCGGTGATCGCACCATAGAGAACCGTGTTGCCCACGATGATCGAGTTTTCCGCGACGATCCGGGTATTTTCCGGTGGGCGCACGATGATGCGGCCACCTGACAGACCCTTGCCGACATAGTCGTTGCCATCCCCTACGAGATCGAAGGTGATGCCGCGGGCAAGGAACGCGCCGAAGGACTGACCCGCCGTGCCGCGCAACGTCACGTGGATCGTGTCGTCCTTCAGACCCTTATGGCCCCAGCGCTTCGCCAACGCCCCCGACAGCATGGCGCCGGCCGACCGGTCGACGTTCTTGATCGGCACTTCGAAAACCACAGGCTCGCGGTTTTCGAGCGATGGCTGCGACTTCTCGATCAGCTTTCGGTCGAGAATGTCGTCGATCGGGTGCTTCTGGCGTTCGGTCCAGAAGGTCGCTTCCTTCGGGGCCTCGACCTTGTGGAAGATGCGGCTGAAATCCAGCCCCTTAGCCTTCCAGTGCGCCAGCATCTCATCCTTCTCAAGCAGTTCGGAAGCGCCGATGATCTCGTCCAGCTTGGTTACGCCAAGCGAAGCAAGGATTTCGCGCACTTCTTCGGCCACGAAGAAGAAGTAGTTGATGACGTGTTCCGGCGTGCCCTTGAAGCGCTTGCGCAGGACCGGGTCCTGAGTAGCGACGCCCACTGGGCACGTATTGAGGTGGCATTTGCGCATCATGATGCAGCCCGCCGCAATCAGCGGCGCGGTGGCAAAACCGAATTCATCCGCACCGAGCAGCGCGCCGATGATGACGTCGCGGCCGGTCTTCAGACCGCCATCCACCTGCAGGGCAACGCGCGAGCGAAGACCGTTCAGCACCAGCGTCTGCTGGGTTTCGGCAAGGCCGATTTCCCACGGGGAGCCCGCGTGCTTAAGCGACGTCAGCGGCGATGCACCGGTACCGCCATCGAAACCGGAGACGGTGATATGATCGGCGCGGGCCTTGGCCACACCGGCCGCAACCGTTCCAACGCCCACTTCCGATACCAGCTTAACCGAAACATCGGCTTCCGGATTGACGTTCTTGAGGTCGTAGATCAGCTGCGCCAGATCTTCGATCGAGTAGATATCGTGGTGCGGCGGCGGCGAGATCAGGCCGACGCCCGGGGTGGAATGACGGGTCTTGGCAACCGTCGCATCCACCTTGTGGCCAGGCAGCTGTCCGCCTTCGCCGGGCTTTGCACCCTGCGCGACCTTGATCTGCAGCATATCGGCATTGACGAGATATTCCGTCGTCACGCCGAAACGACCGGACGCGATCTGCTTGATGGCCGAGCGTTCCGGGTTCGGCTTGCCATTGAGCAGCGGTAGGTAACGGTCGGATTCTTCGCCGCCCTCACCGGTGTTGGACTTGCCGCCGATCTGGTTCATGGCGATAGCAAGCGTCGTATGCGCCTCGCGGCTGATCGAGCCGAAGGACATGGCGCCCGTCGAGAAGCGCTTTACGATGTCAGCCGCAGGCTCGACCTCATCAATGGACACAGGCTTGCGGCCGAGCGCTTCCGCCGACTTGATGTTGAACAGGCCGCGGATGGTGTTCATGCGCAGTGCCGTCTCATTCACCATGGCGGCGAATTCGCGGTAGCGATCCTGGCTGTTGCCACGAACCGCATGCTGCAGCGAAGCGACGGCATCCGGAGTCCAGGCGTGGCTTTCGCCGCGCATGCGATAAGCATATTCGCCGCCGATATCGAGCGTGTTCGCGAGGATCGGGTCCTTGCCGAATGCTGCGGTATGGCGCGCCACGGTTTCCTCGGCGATCTCCGTCAGACCAACGCCCTCGATCGAGGTCGCAGTGCCGAAGAAATACTTCTCGACGAATTCCGAAGAGAGGCCGATGGCGTCGAAGATCTGCGCGCCGCAATAGGACTGGTAGGTCGAAATCCCCATTTTGGACATGACCTTGAGGATGCCTTTGCCCACCGCCTTGATGTAGCGATAGACCACTTCGTCATCGGAGACTTCCTTCGGGAAAGCGCCGTGCTTGTGCATGTCGAGCAGCGTATCGAAGGCGAGGTAGGGGTTGATCGCCTCCGCGCCATAACCGGCAAGCAGGCAGAAATGGTGGACTTCGCGCGGCTCACCGGTTTCCACGACGAGACCGACCGAGGTGCGCAGGCCCTTGCGGATCAGATGATGATGCACGGCGGCCGTCGCCAGCAGCGCCGGGATCGCAATGCGATCCGGTCCAAGCTGACGGTCGGAGAGAACGATGATGTTGTAACCGCCGCGAACAGCCGATTCCGCGCGCTCGCACAGGCGTTCGAGCATTTCAGGCATGCCCTCGGCACCGCGCTCCACATCATAGGTGAAGTCGAGCGTCTTGGTGTCGAAGCGGTCCTCCGTGTGGCCGATGGAGCGGATCTTTTCCAGGTCGCCATTGGTCAGGATCGGCTGGCGCACTTCCAGACGCTTAGCGCGGGCGGCACCTTCGTGGTCGAGAATGTTCGGCCGCGGACCAATAAAGGACACGAGGCTCATGACGAGCTCTTCGCGGATCGGATCGATCGGCGGGTTCGTCACCTGGGCGAAGTTCTGCTTGAAATAGGTGTAGAGCAGCTTCGACTTTTCCGACATGGCCGAAATCGGCGTATCGGTGCCCATGGAGCCAATGGCTTCCTGACCCGTCGTCGCCATCGGCGACATCAGAAGCTTCGTATCTTCGCTGGTGTAACCGAAGGCCTGCTGGCGGTCGAGCAGCGACACGTCGCGGCGCAACGCGCGCGGTTCAACCGGCTTCAGCTCTTCGAGAATGAGCTGCGTGCGGTCGAGCCAGGTGCGGTAAGGATGCTTCGCGGCAAGCTCGTGCTTCACTTCCTCGTCGGAAACGATCGAACCCTTTTCCATATCGATCAGCAGCATCTTGCCGGGCTGCAGACGCCACTTCTTGACAATCCGCTCCTCAGGGACCGGCAGGGTGCCTGCCTCGGATGCCATGATGATACGGTCGTCATCGGTGACGAGGTAACGCGCCGGGCGCAGGCCGTTGCGGTCGAGCGTCGCGCCAATCTGCTTGCCATCGGTAAAGGCAACGGCAGCAGGACCGTCCCACGGCTCCATCAGGGCTGCATGATATTCGTAGAACGCCTTGCGTTCGGCAGACATGGACTGGTTGCCAGCCCAGGCTTCAGGGATCAGCATCATCACGGCATGGGCCATGGAATAACCACCGCGCACAAGGAACTCGAGCGCGTTATCGAAGCAGGCCGTATCCGACTGGCCTTCATAAGAAATCGGCCAGAGCTTGGAAATGTCATCGCCGAACAGCGCCGACGAAACGGAAGCCTGACGCGCCGCCATCCAATTGACGTTACCGCGCAGCGTGTTGATTTCGCCATTATGGGCGACCATGCGATAGGGGTGCGCCAGTTTCCAGGACGGAAAGGTGTTGGTCGAGAAACGCTGATGCACGAGCGCCACGGCCGATTCGAAACGCGGATCGGCCAGGTCCTTGTAATAGGCGCCAACCTGATAGGCGAGGAACATGCCCTTGTAGACGATGGTCGAGGAGGAGAGGGAAACGGGATAGAAATCCTGCGTTTCCTTGCCGCCGCCCTCGTCATAGATGCGGTTGGAGAGGACCTTGCGGATCAGGAACAGCTTGCGCTCGAAATCGGCATTGGTCGCGGCGTCGCGCCCAGCACCGATGAAAACCTGAACATGGTGCGGCTCGGTGGCAGCAATATCCGGCGCCTTTGACAGCGAGGAATTATCGACCGGTACGTCACGGAAACCAAGGAACTGCTGCCCCTCTTCGCCGATCACGTCGACAATCACCTTCTTGTAGTGCTCGATGCGCGCGGGATCACGCGGCATGAAGATGTGACCGACGGCGTATTCCCCTGCCTTCGGCAAGGTCACGCCCTGGCCCGCCATCTCTTCGCGGAAGAAACGGTCCGGAATCTGCACCAGAATGCCCGCGCCATCGCCCATCAGCGGGTCGGCGCCGACAGCGCCGCGGTGGGTCAGGTTTTCGAGGATGAAGAGGCCATCCTTGACGATCTGGTGCGACTTCTGGCCCTTCATATGCGCAACGAAGCCGACGCCGCAGGCGTCATGCTCGTTGGCCGGATCGTAAAGACCCTGCTTTTCCGGCAAACCACCCGCGAAACGCGCTTTCGCAGACATGGGCGCAGCGGCGGCCACGGAGGGACAGTCGTTGGTCAGGATTGCGGCGGCGCTTGCGGCCTGCTGCTCGATTTTCATTTTTGTCCCTCCTGCAAAATCACTTGCACGGTTTCATGCGAAGATCCGGCACCTTAGGGATTTTGCTTACCGCAAACACCATCTGGACCGGCTGGATCAAATTTAGGACAGCAAGACTGTCTCAATTCCTGGTGATTTTGGCAGAATTGGTCGCCTTTAGCAAGTGTCCGAATCCAATTAGCGGGTACCCTGGCATTCAGCGAAGTTTCGATACTGACCTATTGCGTGAAACATTGTTACCTGGAATACCTTCTTGCCATTGCTTTCATTGCCGGATTTGCCAATCGCGGTCAGAGGTCATAGAACTTTTTCTGAGCATAGCCTCACACGTCCAGACACAGACCCTCAGCCATCGGAAAGCCTTCGCAGATGTTTTTTGCTTCAGATAATTGGGCTGGCGCCCACCCGGCCGTCAATGAGCGACTGTCTCGGGAATCGACACGTTTTGCCGCCGCCTATGGCACCAGCGAACTCGATCTCTCGATCGAAAGGCGCTTCAACGAAATCTTCGAACGCGAGGTTGCGGTGTTTTTTGTCGCGACCGGTACGGCGGCCAATTCTCTGTCGCTCGCCAGCATCGCCCGCGCCGGCGGCTTGACGTTCTGCCATTCGGAAGCCCATGTAATCGAGGATGAATGCGGCGCGCCGGATTTCTTTTCCGGCATGCGCATGGTCGCTGTTGAGGGGCCGAATGGTAAGATGTTGCCGGAAAACCTGATCGAGCGCATTGCCCGATATCCGCAGGATGCCGTTCACCACGGCCGCGCCGCCGCCATCACCATGACGCAGGCGACCGAAGCGGGCACCGTCTACACGCTCGACGAAATAGACGCCATTTCCAAGATCGCCAAGGAAAACGGCCTGCCATTGCACATGGACGGCGCGCGGTTTGCCAATGCACTTACCGCTTTGGGTACCACGCCGGCCGAAATGACCTGGAAACGCGGCGTTGACGTGCTGTCCTTTGGCGGCACGAAGAATGGCTGCTGGTGCGCGGAAGCAATCGTCTTTTTCGATCCCTCGCTCGCGCGGGATTTCTCGTTCCTGCGCAAACGCACGGCCCAGCTGTTTTCGAAGTCACGTTTCATCGCCGCGCAGTTTGAAGCTTATCTGCAGGACGACCTCTGGCTCGGTCTTGCAAGCCACGCCAACACCATGGCCAACCGGCTGCGCGCTGGCTTTGGCTCTCTGAACAGCGCGCGTCTCGCCTGGCCGACTCAGGCCAACGAGGTTTTCGCCATTCTTCCGAAAGCAGCCGCTGAAGCCGCAACTGAAAAAGGCGCGAAATTCTATGACTGGCTGGAGCCGCGTGACATGCCGGAAAAGGTCAGCAAGGACGAAGTCCTGATACGCATGGTGACGAGCTTTGCGACGACAGAAGCTGATGTGGACGAATTCCTGTCCATCTGCGCTGCCGTCTAAGACGTAGGAGGGCGTTGCTGTGCGACGCCCTCAAACCTCCTGCAACCGGTAGCCGACCCCGGTTTCCGTCAGGATATAGCGCGGCTGATCCGGAATTTTTTCGATCTTCTGGCGTAGCTGTCGGACATAGACCCGCAGATATTGCACGTCGGTCAATTCGTCCCACACATGTTCAAGCAGAAATCGGTGGGTCAGGACCTTTCCCGCGTGCTGGACGAGGACCCGCAGGATGTCATATTCCTTCGGCGAGAGTTTCACCTCCCGGCCCTCAACCTTCACAATGCGTCTCACCAGATCAACCGAAAGATCACCGGTCTGAAAAACAGGTTTCTCCCCCTGGCTTTGCAAACGATGACGCAGGGCAACCCGGATGCGGGCGACGAGTTCGTTCATGCCGAAAGGTTTGGAAACATAGTCATCGGCACCCAACTCCAGGGCCCGGACGATACCCGCCTCGTCCGTGCGACTGGAAAGAATGATGACAGGCAGGGCAAGCCCCTCGCGACGCCATTTCGCAAGGAGATCGTGGCCCGACATATCCGGCAGGCCGAGGTCGAGAACGATCAGATCGGGCTTGTCCTGCTCCACCAGTTGCATGGCCACCTTCGCATTCATCGCCTCGCTCACCGCGTAATCCTGGCTCGACAGGCCCACGCGCAATAGCTTGCGAATGGGCGGTTCATCGTCGACGATCAAAATACGAACGGCGGAATTAGTCATTCCGATCTCCTTCAGCGGCCGGATGCGGCATCACCGTTTCTTATCAGCAATCGCGCCTTAATCATGGTCTATCATCGGGGCATCTGGAGGAACCGGCAGACTGACCGTAAACTGAGCGCCCGCCCGACCCGATCTGTTTTCCGCCCTTATCGAGCCGCCCATGGCCTCGATAAACCCCTTGCAGATGGAGAGGCCAAGCCCGGTTCCCGCCTGCACGTGATCCGTCTTCCGTACCCGGTAAAAACTGTCAAACACCCGCTCCAGATCGGCAGGCGGAATGCCCGGTCCGGCATCGGCGACAGCGAGGAAGATCGTTTTCCCCTGCCGCCAGCTGCGGATTTCGATTTGTGTATTTTCGGGCGCATATTTGGCGGCATTGTCGATAAGATTGAACAGCACCTGCTCGAACAGCACAGGATCGACTTTCAGCATCGGCAAGTCGGAGGGAATATCCAGAACAATTTCATGCCTCACGATAATTTTCGCCGCACGGGAAATTGCGGTGCCAACCATATCGCCGACAAAGTGCAAACCAAAATTCGGCTCCATCGCACCGGAACCGATCCGGGTCATGTCGAGAAGGTTGGAGATGAACCGGTTGAGCCGCTCGGATTCTTCGATGATCGTCGAGAGTAGCTCCCCGCGCGCGTCCGGCGGGATATCGTCGGCGAAATCCTTCAGCGTTCCGGCCGAGCCGAGGATTGCCGCGAGCGGCGTTTTGAGGTCGTGGGAAATGGAGGTCAGGAGTGCGGTGCGCAGCCGGTCGGTCTCCGCCGCTAACCTTGCCCGATCCACATCGGACACAAGTTGTATCCGCTCGATGGCGAGTGCCGCCTGATCGGCCAAGGCATCAAACAGCCGTTGCTGCTCAGGCGTCAGCAGCGGTCCGACGCGGTCATCGTCCAGCCCCACCACACCGACCGCACCGCTGCCGGTCCGCAATGGGAGATAAAGCCGTTTTGCGCCAGGCAGTGTGTCAGCCCCGCGGCCCGCGGCCTTGTTATGCTCCCAGGCCCACTGCGCGGCGGCAATATCGGCATCGACAAGTGTATCATCGGGTGGGTAGCCGGCCTTGACCGCGATCGTGTTGTTTTCCGGCAGAAGCAGAATGATGCGCACCTTCAGCATCGAGGCCATCTGGAACGCTGCGGCCCAAAGGACGTCGTCCAACGTGGCCGTTACCGAAAGCTTCTTCGAAAACAGATACAGGTCTTCGGTGGTCCTGGCCCTCGCTCGCGCGGCGGCGGCCTGTCGCTGTACCGCTGCGGTGAGGTTCGAGGCGACCAGCGCCACACCGAAATAAAACAGCAGCGCCACGACGCTTTCGGGATCGCGAACGGTGAGCGTGTAACGCGGTTCGAGAAAAAAGAAATTGAAGGAAAAAGCGCCGAGAAGGGAGGCGTATATGGCGGGTCCCAAGCCACCGCGGACGGCAGCCGCCAGCACCGCCATAAGGAATACCAGCGCCAGATTTCTCACATCGAGCGTCTGGTCGAGAACGATGCCTGCGACAATTGCCAAACCGACGAACAGCGTACTTGTCAGATATGGCCAGAGCGAGCGGTGCAATGGCGGCGACGCCGCCTTGGCGGCCTGCGCCGGCTTTTCGGTGGACTTATCGCCGGAAATCACATGCACGCTGATATCGCCCGCATGGTCGATCAGATCATGTGTCAGCGAACGCTGGAATAGTCGCTGCCACCACGATTTTCGCGGGCGACCGATGATGATGTGAGTGAAATTATTGGCATTGGCGTAAGACAGGATCTCGCGGGTCAGATCAAGGGCCGGCAACGTCACCGTCTCGCCGCCAAGCTGCTGCGCAAGGCGCATGGTGGAAGCCAACCGATCCTTATCGGCATCAGACATCTGCTGGGAGCGCGGCGTATCGAGGTGCAGAGCCGTCCAAGGCGCCCGCAGGCGATCCGCCTGCCTTCGGGCATATCGCACCAGCCCCGGGCCGTTGCCGCCGTGATCCAGGCAAACGAGGACCCTGTCTCCCGCCGCCCAGGGGCCGGAGATGGCATGGGACTGCATATGGTTGAGCAATTGCTCATCCACTCGCTGCGCGGTGCGCCGCAGCGCCAGTTCGCGCAACGCCGTCAGGTTGCCGCGTGAGAAATAATTTTCGATGGCCCTGCGCGCTGTACGCGGCAGATAGACCTTGCCATCCTGCAAACGCTTGATCAGATCGTCAGGCGTGATGTCGATGATTTCGACATCGTCCGCCCGGTCGATGATGCTGTCGGGCACGGTTTCACGAACACGGATGCGGGTGATCTGCGCGACGATGTCGTTCAGGCTTTCAACATGCTGGATATTCAGCGTTGTGTAGACATCTATCCCCTGCGCCAGAATCTCCTGAACATCCAAGTAGCGCTTTGGATGACGGCTGCCAGTCGCATTGGTGTGGGCCAGTTCATCGACCAGAACAAGGG
The DNA here is from genome assembly GCF_052686535.1 of Agrobacterium sp. DKPNP3. Taxonomy (NCBI): domain Bacteria; kingdom Pseudomonadati; phylum Pseudomonadota; class Alphaproteobacteria; order Hyphomicrobiales; family Rhizobiaceae; genus Agrobacterium; species Agrobacterium sp. DKPNP3. The sequence continues at coordinate 58,338 of NZ_JBQYSN010000002.1, forward strand.
AGGGCCTGCGGGCAAGGATGGCATCCAGATCCATCTCCTCCAGTACCTGTCCGCGATATTCAATACGCCTGCGCGGAACAACGGACAGCCCGTCGACCAGAGCCTCGGTGTCTTTACGACCGTGGGTTTCGACGACACCGATGATCGTGTCGACGCCGTCCGCAAGCTTCGCCCGGCCGGACATCAACATCTCATAGGTCTTGCCGACGCCAGGTGCTGCGCCCAGAAAAATCTTCAGCCGGCCTCGCGCTTCACGCCTGGCGCTCTCCAGAAGCGCATCGGGCGACGGTCGGCTCGGGATATTGCTGATATCGTCAGGCATTTAACCACCAGTGGTCGAGGCTATGGCTTGCGGACAAGCCATAGCCATTTCAATTCATGAGCCGGCTGCGTCAAGCTCCATATTCAGCGCGAGCACATTCACCACGGGCTCTCCCACGAAACCAAGCTCCGGCCCTTCGACATGACGCTCGACGATCGCCCGCAGGGCTGCCTCATCCACCCCCCTCGCCTTTGCAACCCGGGGAATCTGGAAATAGGCAGCCTCTGGTGAAACATGCGGATCAAGGCCGCTGCCCGACGCCGTCACCAGATCGGCCGGAACCTCGGCCGCCGGGTTTTCAGCTTTTGCGGCCTCATAATCTTTCTTCACCCTGTCGATGAGTTTGCCGCTCGTCGGACCGAGGTTGGAGCCGGATGAAGACGCGGCATTGTAGCCATCACCCGCAGCCGATGGCCTGCCATGGAAATATTTCTCACTGGCAAAGGCCTGCCCGATCAATTGCGAACCCACAACCGCACCATTCTTTTCGATTAGGCTGCCATTGGCCTGAAAGGGGAAGATCGCCTGAGCGAGACCCGTCATGCCCAGAGGATAGGCCAGGCCGGTGATGACGGTGGTGGCGAGGATGAGCACCAGTGCGGGACGAAGCTGCTTGAACATTGTCTTTACTCCTCAGGCGAGACCGAGCGCCGTGACGGCGAGGTCGATGAGCTTGATGCCGATGAAGGGGACGATGATGCCGCCAAGCCCGTAGATGACCAGATTGCGCGACAGGAGTGCGCCTGCGCCGATCGGACGGTATTTGACACCCTTCAAGGATAGCGGGATGAGCGCGATGATGATCAGCGCGTTGAAGATGATGGCCGACAGAATGGCGCTTTGCGGCGTCGAAAGCCCCATCACGTTGAGCACGCCAAGCTGCGGATAAAGCACCAGAAACATCGCCGGGATGATGGCGAAATATTTGGCGATATCGTTGGCAATGGAGAAGGTCGTGAGAGCGCCGCGCGTCATCAGCAACTGCTTGCCGATTTCAACGATCTCGATGAGCTTGGTCGGATCGCTGTCGAGATCGACCATATTGCCCGCTTCACGCGCCGCCACCGTGCCAGTGTTCATGGCAACCCCGACATCTGCCTGCGCCAGCGCCGGCGCATCATTGGTGCCGTCGCCGCACATGGCCACCAGCTTGCCCTTGGCCTGTTCCTCGCGGATGAGGTCCAGCTTGTTTTCCGGTGTCGCCTGGGCGAGGAAATCATCGACACCGGCTTCCGCTGCGATGGCGGCAGCCGTCATCGGATTGTCGCCAGTGATCATGACCGTGCGGATGCCCATGCGGCGAAGCTCCGCGAAACGCTCGCGAATGCCACCCTTGACGATATCCTTCAGTTGCACGACGCCGAGCAGCTTGCCGTCGCGCACCACGGCAAGCGGCGTGCCGCCGGCCTTGGCGATGTCTTCTGCTATTGCGCGGATAGCCCGCGTAGCATCCGTTTCGGTTTTGGGGGCAAGCGCCACATTGCCATGTTGCAGAGCGCCGCCATCGACATAGGCAAGAACCGCATCAACCGCACCCTTTCGAATGGAGGCACCTTCGAAATCCACGCCGCTCATGCGGGTCTGGGCGGTGAAGGGCACGAAGCTGGCGTGCAGCTTCTGCATGTCACGGGCACGGATACCGTATTTTTCCTTGGCCAGCACCACGATGGAGCGGCCTTCCGGGGTTTCGTCAGCGAGCGAGGCGAGCTGCGCCGCATCGGCAAGCTCCTGTTCGGAAACGCCGGGGATGGGGCGAAACTCGGTCGCCTGCCGGTTGCCAAGCGTGATGGTGCCGGTCTTGTCGAGCAGCAGCGTATCGACGTCACCCGCCGCCTCGACGGCACGGCCGGACATGGCGAGCACGTTAAAACGCACCAGACGGTCCATGCCGGCAATGCCGATGGCCGACAGAAGCGCACCGATGGTGGTCGGAATGAGCGTCACGAAGAGCGCCACCAGCACGATGATCGGGATGGAGCCGCCGGCATAGGCCGCGAAACTCGGTATGGTCGCGGTGGCCAGAACGAAGATCAGCGTCATGCCCGCAAGCAGGATGTTGAGCGCGATCTCGTTCGGTGTCTTCTGGCGCTCGGCGCCTTCGACCAGCGAAATCATCCGGTCGAGGAAGGTAGAGCCGGCAGCAGCAGTGATGCGAACGCGGATCCAGTCCGACAACACCTGCGTGCCGCCGGTAACCGCTGAACGATCGCCGCCGGATTCGCGGATGACGGGTGCGGATTCGCCCGTGATGGCGGCCTCATTGACGGAAGCAACGCCTTCAATGACCTCGCCGTCGGACGGGATGATATCGCCTGCCTCGACGAGTACGACATCGTTCACCTTCAGACTGGTGCCGGCCACCATCGTGTACTGGCTGCGGTCGTCACCGCTCAGCAGCTTCGCCTGGGTTTCGGTCCGCGTCCGGCGCAGCGAATCCGCCTGCGCCTTACCGCGCCCTTCGGCGACGGCTTCAGCAAAATTGGCAAATAGCACCGTGAACCAGAGCCAGAGATTGATCTGGAAGGAAAAGGCGAGATTGGCGCCGCCGGTGATGAGATCGCGGACAAACAGCACCGTCGTCAGCACCGACACCGTCGCCACCACGAACATGACCGGGTTGCGCGCAAGCGTGCGCGGATTGAGTTTTTTGAATGCGTCGGCAATGGCCGGCACGAGAATGCGAGAATCAAGGATGCTCGCTTGTTTGGACTGGCTCATGAAGAGGCTCCAGCGTTTGAAACAGGGCGACCGATGAGGGTCGATCAGCCCGTGATAACTTCGAGCGCGACAACGGCGGCGAACAGAGCCGCCATCATCGCAAGAATGAGATTGGAGGCGCACCAGCCGCCCGGCGTGGCGCTCCCTTTAACGGGAGCGCCTTTGCGAGCGGAGACGCGGTCACGTGGGGACATGTCGTCAGTCATGGCATCACCTCAGAACAGCTGGCCTGCCGCCATCACCAGGTGTTCGGCAACGGGGCCGAGCGCGAGTGCCGGCAGGAAGGTAAGGCCACCGACAACCAGGATGGTGCCGACAAGCAGGCCAACGAAGAGCGGTCCATCCGTCGGGAAGGTGCCGGCCGAGGCCGGAACCGTCTTCTTGGCGACCAGTGAGCCGGCTATTGCCAGAGCTGGAATGATCACCAGAAAGCGCCCCATCAACATGCCAAAGCCAAGCGTAATGTTGTACCAGCTGGTATTGCCGCTAAGCCCCCCGAAAGCCGAGCCATTATTGGCGGCCGCCGACGTATAGGCGTAAAGGATTTCAGAAAAGCCGTGCGGACCTGCCGTTCCTATCGACGCCACGGCCGAAGGCAGGACGGTGGCAATGGCCGTAAAAATGAGCATGGCGAGCGGCAGGCAAAGAATGGCCAGAACCGCCATCTTCATTTCCTTAGCCTCGATCTTCTTGCCGAGATATTCCGGCGTCCGTCCGACCATCAGCCCCGCCACGAAGATGGCAATGACGATGAAGAGCAGAATGCCGTAGAAACCGGCGCCCACGCCACCGACGATCACTTCGCCCAGCTGCATATTGATAAGCGGGATAAGACCGCCCAGCGCCGTGAAGCTGCCATGCATGGCATTGACCGCGCCACAGGATGCCGCCGTGGTAATCACCGCAAAGAGCGACGAGAGCGCCACGCCGAAGCGGACTTCCTTGCCCTCCATGTTACCGCCGGCAAGACCAAAGCCGTGCATCAGCGGGTTTCCGGCCGCTTCCGCCCAATAGGTGACGGCAACGCCGGCGACGAACAGCACACCCATGGCGGCGAGGATTGCCCAGCCCTGGCGCTGATTGCCGACCACGCGACCGAAGACATTGGTAAAGGCCGCGCCGATCGCGAAGATCGACACCATCTGGATCATGTTGGAAATGGCGTCCGGGTTCTCGAAGGGATGCGCGGAATTGGCGTTGAAGAAACCGCCGCCATTGGTGCCCAGCATCTTGATCGCCAGCTGCGACGCCACGGGGCCAACGGCAATCGTCTGTTGCGCGCCTTCCAGCGTCTGCGCCGTGACATAAGGCCCAAGCGTCTGCGGCACGCCGAGCGACACATAAACCAGCGTCAGCACGATGCAGAGCGGCAGCAGCACGTAAAGCGTGGAGCGGACCATATCCACCCAGAAATTACCGATCGCCTTGCCGGATGCCCGCGAAAAAGCGCGGATCAGACCAATGGCGATTGCCATGCCGGTTGCGGCGGAAACAAAGTTCTGCACTGTAAAACCGGCCATCTGGGTCAGGTAGGACATGGTGCTTTCGCCACCATAGTTCTGCCAGTTGGTATTCGTGACAAAGCTGACCGCCGTGTTAAAGGACAGTTCCGGCCCCACGGCCGGCATCGCCTGCGGATTATAGGGTAGAACCGCCTGAAAGCGCATTAGCGCATAAAGCAGGGTAAAACCGAGAAGGTTGAAGAGAAGCATGGAGAACGCGTAGGTCGTCCAGTGCTGCTCCTCACGCTCGCTTGTTCCAGCAAGCGCATAAAGGCCGCGCTCGACGGGTACGAGAACCGGCGACAGCACGGTCCGCTCGCCATTGAAGACGCGCGCCATATAGAAGCCGAGCGGCTTCACCAGCGCAAAGATGATCCCGCAGAAAAGCAGGACCTGAAACCATCCATTGAGGGTCATGGTATTTAACTTTCAATAGCCGCCGCTTCCCGATCAGAAGCGCTCGGGGCGAATGAGAGCGTAGGTGAGATAGGCGGCGATAAAGACCGTGACGGCGCCGCTCAGGATATAATCGAGGGTCATCGCAGCCTCCGTCTAAAGCCGGTCACAGGCGCGCGTATAGGCAAAGCAGATGGCGAAAAACACCGTGGCTGCGCCGACAAGAACAAGATCCATCATCGATGGGACTCCTTTTTAATCGAGGAGCCGGACAGGAAGAAAAGCGCCGTCATGTGGGACGTCGCTTTTCAATCTTTCTGGCTGGAAAGGGAACACCATCCCTTCCCGCACAGAAGATGCACCCGAACCGCATAAAGGTTCGAGACGGCCGCAAAGGGAATAAAATAGGAATCCTATAGGAATTTTCGAAGCCGGCCGGAGCGGGCAACGGGTCACGTCTCCACGAAAGAGCGGTCACGCGAAAGCGGAAACAATGTCCTCTGGCGCACTTTCGCTTGCCAGCAACGCCGCCAGCAGAATACGGGCCTGTCCCGGCCGAAGCGTGGACGAATGCACGGCACCCGCCGCGACGAGATCGTGGCCGCCGCCGCCGCCGCCATAACTCGCGACCAGCAGGCCTTCAGGGACACGGCTGGAAACCACGACCGGAACACCGCGATCTGCGCAGCGCTTCACCGCTTCAGCAATAAGCGGATTGGCGTTGCCGGAACCGAGAGCGGCGAGAACGATGCCCTTTGCGCCGGCCTGTAGGCTCGCATCGATGTGGGTGGCTTCGCAGCCGGGATGGATGGCGACAATATCGACGCGTTGGCTGGCAACGAAGGCGGTAAGATGGAGCGCCCCATCGGTAATTAGCGGCCGGGCGGAGCGGAAGGCGTCCGCAGCGTCAGCGCTCAACTTATAAAGTCCCCACGCCGGCAACGAGCGACCACCAAAAGAAAGAAGCACACCCTTCGTGGCGTTCTGTTCATCGAGCGCCATCTCTATGGCGCGGCCGAGGTTCGCCGGTCCATCGGCCTCATCATGGTCTGCGGTAAACTGCGCGCCGGTGAAGACGACAGGCTTGGTGAGGACATGTTGCAGATGCACAAGCAGGGACGTTTCCTCCATGGCATCGGTTCCATGCAGAACGACGACACCCGCCACGGCGGGATCGTCAAGTTCGGCACCGACCGCGTCGCTGATGCACTGCATGTCGGTCAGTGTCAGGCTGGAGGAATCCTTTGCCATCAGATCGATCGGCTTCAGCCGGGCGTTGACCTGCGGCACAAGCGCCAGCAAATCGTCACCGGAGAGGCTGGGCGTGCTGGCGCCATCGGCGCCTCGCCTGCTCGCAATGGTGCCACCGGTGGCGATGACCGCCACCAGTGGAATTGATCCCTGCCCGATCAATGCGACGCTCCTGTGCCTGGCTGTTCGCCTGCAAGACGGTGGATGCGATCCCGCAGCAGGTACCAGCCGATCACCAGTGCTGGAATGATGACAATCAGCGAGGCGATGGTCCAAGAGCCGACAGGATAATCAAACGCCATCAGCACAAGGACACCAAAAAGGAAGATGAGCGTGAGGATGCCGGTATAGGGCGCGCCGAACATGCGGAAATCCGGACGCGCAAGCTCGCCACGCTGCGAAAGCTGCCAGAGTTTGAGCTGGCAAAGCACGATGACCGCCCAGGCGCAGATAATGCCGAGCGCTGACAGGTTGAGTGCGATTTCAAACGCGGCAGAGGGAACAACGGCGTTGAGCGCGACGCCGAATACGGTAACGACGGCCGTGACCGCGATGCCACCATAAGGCACGCCATTCTTGTTCATCTTCGCCAGCGCTGCCGGGGCCGAGCCGGAAACCGCCATGGAGTGGAGGATGCGGCCGGTGGAATAGAGCCCGGCATTGAGCGAGGAGAGAACCGCAGTCAGAACAACGAGGTTCATGATGACGTCTGCGCCCTGCACGCCGATGGAGCCGAAGAAGGTCACGAACGGGCTCTCACCGGCCTTGTAGGCGGTGTAGGGCAGGAGCAGCGTGAACAACAGCACCGAACCGACGTAAAACACGACGAGGCGCAGGACAACGGCGCGGATCGCGCGCGGCATGACCTTGCGCGGGTCCTCGGTTTCGCCTGCTGCCGTGCCGATCAACTCGATCGAGGCATAAGCAAAGACCACACCCTGGATGATGACGAAGGCAGGAAGAATACCGTTCGGGAAGAAGCCGCCATTGTCAGTGATGAGGCTGAAGCCGGTGACATGACCCTCGATAGGCGTACCGAAAATGACGAAATAAACGCCGACAACGAGAAAGATGGCAAGCGCCAGAACCTTGATAAGGCTGAACCAGAACTCCAGTTCCCCGAACACCTTCACCGACAGCATGTTCATCGCCAGCACGACGACCAGCGCCGTCATCGCGAATACCCACTGATCGATGCCCGCAAGCCACGGTACGTATTGCTTGAAGAAATTCATGTAGAGCGCGACGGCGGTGACATCGGCCACCGAGGTCATCGCCCAGTTCAGCCAATACATCCAGCCGGCCGCAAAGGCCATCTTCTCGCCGTAGAACTCGCGTGCATATGAAACAAAGGAACCGGAGCTCGGGCGGTGCATGATAAGCTCGCCAAGCGCACGCAGCACCAGAAACGCGAAGAAGCCGCAGAGCGCATAAACGAAAACCAGCGCCGGACCGGCCTGTGCGAGACGTCCACCCGCGCCCAGAAAGAGGCCCGTGCCGATGGCGCCGCCGATGGCGATCATCTGGATCTGGCGTGGCTTCAGGGCCTTGTGGTAGCCGAGGTCCTCTTCAACGAAGACCTCACGTTCGGCGGGCGCCGTTTTTCCAGAATGCATGGATTTATCCTCCCGATAAAATGCTTGTAATCGGCAATAAGCCGGAAATCAAAGTGGAACTGGCGTCGTCCCCAATGCTGGAAATGTGGCCAGCGAATGCGTGCAATCAGTAAAGCTGCATGACAGATTTTCGTTCTCATAATTGCATGTCATGGCTTTCGTCAAGAGCGACGGACGATGTTGACCTTCCCCCTCCCTGGGAATATGGTGAATTAATCTGTATGACAGCTTTACAGATTTTGCAACGCTTAAGCCAGTGGAGGACATTGTGAGCGTGACGCGCAAAGAGCATGATTTGCTCGGGTCGAAAGAAATTCCTGCAGAAGTCTATTGGGGCGTGCACACGGCGCGTGCCGTGGAAAACTTCAAGATCACCGGGGTGACCATTGGCCACAATCCTTATCTCGTCAGGGGACTGGCCTATGTGAAGGAGGCGGCCGCACGCGCAAATCACGAACTAGGCCTGCTGGACAAGGAGCGCATGGAAGCGATCGCCGAAGCCTGCCGCGAAATTCGCGCGGGCGCTCTTCACGAGCAATTCGTTGTGGATGAAATCCAGGGCGGCGCCGGCACCTCGACCAACATGAACGCCAATGAGGTCATCGCCAACCGCGCACTCGAACTGCTTGGGCACGAGAAGGGCGATTATACTCATCTGCATCCAAATGATCACGTCAATCTCAGTCAGTCCACCAACGATGCCTATCCGACAGCCGTCAATGTCGGCCTGATCGAGTCAATCGACGACCTCGCCGCCTCGATGGGCGTGCTGAAGGAGGCGTTCGACCGCAAGGCGCAGGAATTTGCCGGCTTCATCAAGATCGGCCGCACCCAATTGCAGGACGCGGTGCCGATGACGCTCGGTCAGGAATTCCGGACCTTCGTTGTGATGCTGGGAGAGGATCAGGCACGCCTCATCGAATCGGCAGCCCTTCTACACGAGATCAATCTTGGCGCCACGGCCATCGGTACCGGGCTCAACGCACCGCGCGGTTATGCCGAGCTTGCCTGCCGCCATCTGGCGGAACTGACCGGGCGGCCGCTGGTGACGGCTGCCGACCTCATCGAAGCCACCCAGGACCCCGGCGCCTTCGTGCACCTTTCCGGCGTGCTGAAACGCGTCGCGGTCAAGCTCTCCAAAACCTGCAACGACCTTCGCCTGCTTTCGTCAGGCCCGCGCGCCGGGATTGGCGAAATCACCCTTCCCTCCGTTCAGGCGGGCTCCAGCATCATGCCGGGCAAGATCAATCCGGTCATTCCCGAAGTGGTGAACCAGGTGGCCTATGCCGTCATCGGCAACGACATCACCATCACGATGGCGGCGGAAGCGGGACAGCTGCAACTGAATGCTTTTGAACCCATCATGGTGCGCGCGCTATCCCAGAGCATCAGCCAACTAAGCGCCGCCTGCCGTACGCTGGCAGAAAAATGCGTAGACGGCATTGTCGCCAATCCGGCAATCATGGCGCAGCGCGTGGAGGAATCGATCGGTCTCGCCACGGCGCTCAACCCGCTGATCGGTTATTATGCGGCAACCGATGTCGCCAAGGAGGCCCTTGCGAGTGGTCGCACCGTGCCGCAGGTGGTTCTGGAGCGTGGCTATCTCACGGAGGCGCAGTTGCAGCAGGCGCTGAGCCCGCGCCACCTTGCCAACCTGCCAACCCTGGTCACGGCTGGCGAAGCCGATCTTCGCCAATGATGGTGGTCACAACCTGCTTCACCTGACCAAGGTGGAGTTCCATTGCCTCCCGCGCCTCGGGCGCTGAACCCCGCCGGATTGCCTCGACAATCCGGCGGTGCTCGAAATTCGAAGCGACGCGGCGACCGGCCATCAGGTTCACCATTCCCGATTGTTGGGCGACGGCTTCGCGGGCATCCGACACCACCTTCGCAAAGAGACGGTTGGCAGAGGCTTCCGCGATGGCACAGTGAAACTGGCCGTCCAGCAGCACCCAGGGATGCGGCCTCTCCTCGGTTTCCATGCGGCTACAGAGATCGAGCAAGACCTGCAATTGCGCATCCGTGCGCCTCAAGGCCGCCCAACCTGCCGCCGGGACTTCGATGAACGGGCGCGCTTCAATGAGATCGCGCGCGGAATAAGCGCCGTAATTCAATTCCGAGGGTGGCGCCAGCGTCATGACGTAGGTGCCGCTGCCGGTGCGCGTTTGCGTCAGGCCCAGCGTCTGGAGAGATCGCAATGCCTCACGGATGATCGGACGGCTGACGCCATAGCGCGTTGCGAGATGGGCTTCCGAGGGCAGGCGCGTGCCGACCCCAAGCTGGCCAGACGTGATGGCGGAACGGATATCTTCGAAGACCGCTTCTGCGGCGTTCTTGCGGTTGATCGGCTGCGCGTCTGCAAGCCAATCCGTCAATCCGCCCATATAAACATCCTCCACATTCTCGATATGTCCGCACCATGACGCCAGCGAGACCGTCCAAACGGGAAAGGTCGGCTGCTCTCGCTGCTAGGCCGACCTTCCTATCATTATCCGGCCTGCCGGAACAACGAGGGTTGATATTTTTGTTGGGGCGAGCGCCGGGGCATCACCGCCCCCCAAACCAGAGGCGAAATTATGCCGTGACTTTAGATGCCTCCGGTTTGTCATCTTCACGCGGGATCCGGAACCACGCGACATAGAGCGCCGGAAGGAAGAGCAGCGTCAGCGCCGTGCCCACCACAATCCCGCCCATCATCGCATAGGCCATCGGCCCCCAGAAGATTTCCCGCGATATGGGAATGAGCGCAAGCGTTGCCGCTGCCGCCGTCAACATGATTGGCCGCATGCGGTGCTCGGTCGCTTCGATGACGGCATGCCATGCCGAGACGCCCTCGCTCCTCAAATGCTCGATCTGCACCACTAGAATGACCGAGTTGCGAATGAGGATGCCGATCAACGCCAGGACCCCGAGAATGGCAACGAAGCCCATCGGCGCATTGGAGACGAGCAACGCCACCACAACGCCGATCAATGCCGTGGGCGCGACGGCGAAGACGAGGAACAGGCGGCTGAAGCTCTGAAGCTGAACCATCAGGATTGTCGCCATCGCAAACAGCATCAAAGGCACCACGGCAACGATCGGAGCCTGCGAATCCGCGCTGGACTCCACCGAGCCTCCGATTTCGAGCTTGTAACCGACGGGAAGTGTCTTTTCGAACGCCTCGAGCCTTGGCTTCAACTGTTCCACGATCGTGGCGGGTTGTGTCGGGCCAATAATGGCTGCCTTGACGGTAACGGTCGGAATCCTGTCGCGACGCCAGATTGTCGGTTGCTCCAGTTCATAGCGGAAGTTTGCAATTGCGGAGAGTGGTACTGCCTTTCCATTTGTCGCCGGCAGCTGCAGGTTCTGCAACGTCTCGATCGAACCGCGCTCCGCCAGCTGCGCCCGCGCCACCACATTGACGAGATAGATGTCATCCCTGACCTGGGTGACGGTGGAGCCCTCGACAATGCTGTTCATGGCATTGGCGATATCTTCCGAGGAAACGCCGAGCTGGCGGGCCTTGTCCTGAATGACATCCACCTTCACAACGCGCGTCGGCTCGTTCCAATCCATCACGAGATTGGAAAGCAACTGGTGGTCTCCGACGATGCCGGACAATTGCTGGCCAAGTTCGCGGACCTTCTGAATATCAGGACCGCTCAGACGATATTGAACCGGTTTCCCGACGGGGGGGCCGATATCAAGCAATTTCACGAAGGCATCCGTACCGGCAAATGTTCGGTTGAGATACTCCTGCAGGTCCGCGCGGACCTTGTCGCGCACATCCAACCCCTTGGTAACGATCACCGTCTGACCGAAGGTCACGTCAGGGGTCTGAACGTCGAAGGACAAGATAAAGCGCGGGGCGCCTTCGCCGACATAGGTTGTCCAATGGTCGACATCAGGATTGTTGGCGAGCATGTCCTTTTCGAACTTCGCCATCTGGCGGTTGGTTTCCGCAATCGAACTGTTCTGCGGCAGGTTCCAGTCGACGATCAGTTCGACGCGGTCGGATGAGGGGAAAAACTGCTGCTGGACCAAACTCATGCCCGCGATGGAAAGACCAAACAATGCAATGGTCATGATGATCGTGACCCAGCGCCAGCGCAGCGCCCGGTCAAGAAGCCATGAAAAAGCAGAAGCGAAGCGACCTTTCTTTTCATGGTGGGATTTCATTGTCTTCGGAAGGATTGTCACGCCGAGAAGCGGCGTGAAGAGAACCGCGACGATCCACGACACGATGAGCGAAACGGCAATCACCACGAACAGCGTGAAGGTGAATTCACCCGCGGCGCTATTGTTGAGGCCGACGGGAATAAAGCCCGCGACAGTGACCAGCGTTCCCGTCAGCATCGGAAAAGCGGTCGACGTGTAAACGTAGGTTGCGGCTTTCCTGAGATCGTCTCCGACCTCCAGCCGCGCCACCATCATCTCGACGGCAATCATTGCGTCATCAACAAGCAGACCAAGCGCGATGATGAGTGCGCCGAGCGAAATACGTTGCAGCGAAATGCCCGTGTATTCCATGTATACGAAGGTAATGGCAAGCACGAGTGGAATGGAGACGGCAACCACCATGCCGGCCCTGAGGCCAAGGCTGATAAAGCTGATGACGAGGACGATGGCGATGGCTTCAAAGAGCGCCGAGGTGAAGCCGGAGACCGCTTCATCGACCACGGCCGGCTGATCGGACACGCGGTGCACGTCGACACCAACAGGCAAATCCGAAACGACGCGCTTCATTTGCGCATCCAGGGCTTCCCCGAAATGGAGAAGGTTCGCGCCGGTCTTCATGCCGATAGCAAGGCCGATTGCCGGCTGGCCGTTGAAGCGGAACAGCGAGGATGGCGGGTCGACATAACCACGCCGGATCGTCGCCACTTCCGTCAGCGGGAAGAAGCGGTTGTTGACCCGCAGGTTGATGGAGCGAAGGCTTTCCTCGGAGGTGAATTGCCCGCTCACCCGCAACGCCACACGCTCAGGCCCGGCATTGACGAAGCCGGATTGCGTGACCGCGTTCTGGGATTGCAGCGTGTTGATGATCGACTGCTGGTCTATGCCGAGCGCCGCGATCTGCCGCGTGGAAAATTCCAGATAAATCGCCTCGTCCTGCGCGCCAATGACATCGACCTTACCGATATTGTCGACCGTCAGCACCTTGGCACGGGCATCCTCTACCAGATCACGCAATTGGCGCTGGCTGAGACCGTCGCTGGTGAAGGCATAGATATTGCCATAGACATCGCCGAAACGGTCGTTGAAAAACGGGCCGACCACGCCAGAGGGAAATTCACCCTTGATGTCGCCGATCATATTGCGGACACGCACCCAGGTCGGCTCGACATTACGCGCCTTGGTTTCTGGTACCAACTCCACAAATATCGTCGTGCGTCCGGCCATCGTCTGGCTGCGCACATAGTCGAGATTGTCGAGTTCCTCGAGCTTCTTCTCGATTCTGTCGGTGACCTGCTTGGCCACCTCCTCCGCGGAAGCGCCGGGCCATTGCGCGCTGATCACCATGGTTTTGATGGTGAAGTTTGGATCTTCCTCGCGGCCTAGATTGAGGTAGGAGAAAACGCCGGCGAGAACGAAGACCAGCATGAAATACCAGACAAGCGAACGGTGTTCGAGCGCCCAGTCGGAAAGGTTGAATTTCTTCACTGACGGACCTCCTGATCGATCCTGATGGCCAGTCCATCCTTGAGTTTGTGGACACCGGCGCTGGCGACGCGCTCGCCCGGCTTGATTCCGCCGGTGACGCGCACGCTTCCACTCTCTGCGGGATCGCCCTCAATCGTGACGGGCCTGAACGTCACTGTCGCCGTATCGACATTGACGATCCAGACGCCCCAGCCGTTGTCGGTTTTCAAAAGGGACGATGAGGGCAGCATGATGCGGGGTTCGGATGCAACAACGACGGAGGCCGTGACCACGGAGCCCAAGCGGAAGGCTGATGGTGCATCCTGAAGGCTGATCTTCGTGCGACGTGTCCTTGTCGCCGTTTCGGCTTCCGGCGCAATTTCGCGCACGACACCGGTGGTGCGAATTTTTGGATCAAGTTGCAGGGCGATATCGAAGACGGAGCCGATCTCCAGTCGCTGGGCTGCAAATTGTGGAACGTCGACCACCACATCACGCACCTCCGGGCGGGCGATGGTCACGACAGTCTGACCGGCGGAGACGACCTGGCCAATCTCACCTGCCGTTGCCGTGACCACGCCGTCGAATTCAGCACGCAATTGCGCATAACCCAGCTGTTCCTCGGCCTTATCGAGATTGGCCCGGGCCTTGGCGACGGCGGCATTGGCAGTGCGGGTCGCCTGTTCGGCTTCTTCCAACGCCGCTTCCGTGCCGCTTCGGGCTTCGGCCAGCACGCGCTGGCGCTGTTCTGTCGTGACCGCATTGGCGAGTTGCGCTTCCGTATTGGAAAGATCGGATTGAGCACTCTTCACTGCAAGCTCAAGGGCAAGCGGATCGATCGAGGCCACGACATCGCCTTTCTTGACCAGATCGGCGACATCGACGTTGCGGGCGATGATGCGTCCCAGAACACGGAAACCGAGATTTGTCTGGATGCGCGGTTCAACCGTACCGGTCAGCCGCAGCGCATCCGCTGGCTTCTCTTCCACGACGACGGAAAGTACCGGACGCGGTGGCTCGGCGGCGGCTTCCTGCTGTTTCTGGCAGGAGGAAACGGCAATTACCACGGCTCCCAACAACAAGCTTTTGTATATCCTGAACATTATTGTGCTTGCCCCTTTTCATAGGCGACCTTTTCACCCGCGCGGAGGAACTTGGTCCCAACCGTGACGACGAGATCGCCGGGATTAAGCCCCTCAGCGACAACAAACTGGCCGGTCTCGTAATCGGCGACCTCAACACGCCGCATATCCACCTCCTGCGACCGCGGATCGACCACCCAGACGGCTGGAGAACCCTCTTGCGACGTCATCGCAGACCATGGCAACTCGATCGCGTCGACCTGTTTGAAGTGGAAATGACCGGAGACGGGAGCACCGAGCGGCATTGTCATGTCACCATTCAGCCCGACCTTGACCCTTATCGTGCCATTGTCGGGATCGATCGTCGGCGAAATCTCCCGCACCGGCGCCGCAATCGTGCGGGCAGGATCCGAGAGAAGACTGACATCGACGAGATTGTTGATATCGCGCTCTAGGAACAGGGATTCATAGACATCGAAAACCGCATCGCGCGGCCCGTCATGCGCCAGCGTGAAGACGAGCTGGGCTGCCTGCGCCACTTGACCCACTTCGACGTTGCGCGCCGTAATCACACCGTCTGCATCGGCTCGAAGCTCAGTATACGACAGCGCATCCCGCGCCGTATCCAACTGCGCCTGCGCAGATCTGACGGCACCCTGCCCCGTGAGCAGAGTTTCCTGGGCCTTGTCCACCGCCGAACGCGATGTCACCTGCGTCTTGAAGAGGCTTTGCTGCCGATCGAAGGCCAATTGAGCCTGCGTCTGCTGCGCCTCGGCAGATTGGAGGTTGGCAAGCGCGACGTCGAGATCAGCCTTTTGTTCTTCAGGATCGATACGGGCCAGCAACTGCCCTGTCTTGACCCTGGTACCGACATCCACAAGCCGCTCGATTATCTTGCCACTGACCCGGAAAGACAGATCCGTCTGAACCCGCGCCCTCACTTCGCCCGTGATAAGGCTACCGCGATCCACGGGCTTCTTTTCAGCCACTACCACGTCCACCGTGCGCAGTGGTTTTTTGGCAGGCGGCTCTTCGTTGCTGCAGGCCGAGAGGGCGAAAATGCCGCCGAGCGCCGCCGCGATGAGAATGGTTTTCATGGTGACCTCTTGATCTTCGCATCGTCCTATAATATTTGACTAACCGAATAGTCAATGAAATTCTTGTGCCGTAGATCGGTTGTCTGCACACCATCAAACCGGACCTCGGAAGGACTCTCCTGTTCGCCCCGCACACGCCCGCGAGTGCGTCAGCACCCGTCCTTAATGGTGTCGAATGAGCAGCTTGGCAAAAATCCATTCCGGTTTTTACGCCGGTGCTGTAGGCACTGATCTCTCATTTCCGCCAATGCGACGGACAGAAGGGCACGCGCCAAAACATAGGAATCCCGGGCCATGGCAAAAGCAAAACTGACACGCGCTGAACAGAAGATACAACGTCCGTTGCAAATTCTCGATGCCGCATTCGAGGAATTCACCAAAACAGGATTTGCCGCCACGCGGGTGGAGGACATCGCTGAACGCGTGGGTGTCACGAAAGGAACTGTCTACGTCTATTTCGAAACGAAGGAGGCACTCTTCGAGGCCATGGTTCGGCATGCGTCTCAGCCATTCCAGCAGGCCTTCAACGCCTACTCACAAACTTCCGATGACCCTGTGGAAGCGCTTCGACTGCTCTTGGAATTTCTGTTCGACGCGCTTGTCGACAACAAGAAAATGCGGGAGCTGTTCCGCCTGATCCTCGCCGAGGGGGCGAAATTTCCGGACCTCATCGACCAGCATCATGATACGATGATGGAGCCGGTTTTCCAGCGCATCAACGCCATCCTGGAGGATGGCGTGGCAAAAAAAAGATTCAGGGCCAATCCGCCCGAACTCTGCAAGGTCGTGGCGTCGCCTATGGTCGGGACTTTGGTCTTTCGGCTGATTTTTAACGACCGGCGTAGCCTCGACAGACAGGCAGTTCTTAATATTCACCTTGAATTGATCATGCGCGGGTTGCTCGCATAGGTCTTGTCTGGTCAGGGCAAGACCCGAACCGATCAGCGCTTCACAGCATGCGATAGCGCCGGTTGAAATACATCAACGCTTCGTCCCCATCGTTGATCTTCATATCAACGACATCACAGATCAGAATATCATGTGTGCCGCCGTCATGGGCCTCACGGATACGGCAATCGAAAGAGACAAGCGCGTCCTCGAGAACCGGCGCGCCGGTTTCAAGCAAGCCCCAGCTGCCAGCAGCAAAACGTTCCTCCGCCGGCGTCTTGCCACCGAAAAGCGTGCTCAGCACCTCGTGATGCGCAGCAAGCGTATTGACGCAGACAACCGCGTTAGCTTTTACCACCTTATAAGCGGATGAATTGCGGTTGAGGCAGACGAGAAGCGTGGGCGGATTGTCGGAAACGCTGCAAACGGCAGTCGCGGCAAATCCCGCGCGGCCTGCAGCCCCGTCAGTGGTCACGATATTGACCGCCGCACCAAGCCGCGCCATCGCATTTCTGTAATCCTGGCTGCGCTGCTCTGCAGTCTTCGTCTCCATACCCGCTTCCCTTTCAAGAGACATCATCTGCATCTAACCCATCCTCTCTTAACAGCCTATCAAGCCAGCACGCAGGCATCGTCAAAGGCAAGACGCGGCAGACGCCCGAAAAGCTTCGACGGATCGCCATGGCCAAGATTGATCAGGAAATTGGATTTCCACGTCGTGCCGGCAAAAAACGCCGCATCCACCTTGCCCTTGTCGAAACCGGACATGGCACCAGTGTCCAGCCCCAACGCGCGGGCGGCGAGGATCAGATATCCGGCCTGAAGCGTTGCGTTGCGAAAGGCTGTTTCTTCGGACACCGCAGGGCTGGAGGTAAACCAGGAACGCGCATCCGCATGGGGAAACAGCTCCGGCAGCTTTTCATAAAATTCGCTATCGATCGCTGCGATGACGGTCACGGGAGCCGCCATCGTCTTTTCGAGATTACCCGAAGAGAGTGCCGGCCGCAGCTTTTCCTTCGCTGCGGCGCTACGCACGAAAACGAAACGCGCGGGCGAGCAATTGGCCGACGTTGGTCCCATCTTGACCAGGTCGTAAAGTGCTTTCAGCGTTTCATCGCTGACCGGATCGTCCGTCCAGCCATTGTGGGTGCGCGCTTCGGTAAAAAGTGCTGCGAGTGCTGCATCATCGAGTGCTTTCGTCATCGTGCCTTAAAGTCCTGTCAGATTGTCGCGTCGGCGGGCAGAAGGAACTGCAGCAGCCGCGTATTGAAAAGGTCGGGCTCGGTAATATTGACCGCGTGAGCCCCGAAATCGAGAAGGCAAAGCTCGCTTTGCGGCAAACCGTCGGCAAGACGCAACGAGCGCGTATAGGGCACCAGAAGATCGTCCTTCGTCGCCACCACCAGCACCGGATTGCCTATCTCGCCAAGCCGTGTGTCCACATCGAAGGCCCGCAACGCGGCGATACGCCGGAGCACATTCTCCTTGCCCTGAAAATGCGCGACGCCATGCGCATCGTCCCGCGCCAGCCGCTCCTGATTGTCAGACATCCACGCCGCCGGATAAAGAAACAGCGGCTGAGCTTTGACGAATGCCTCGACACCCGCCTTTTCCAGAAGCTCGATCCGCACGTCAAAGCAGCGGCCGGAATGCGGATCGGCCTTGCTCCACGCGTTGATAAGCACCAACCTGTCGACAAGGCCGGGCCGCCGCAGCGCGATATCGAGGCCGATCAGGCCACCGAGGGCATGTCCCATGAAGTGGAATTTTTCGAGGTTCAGGGCCGAGACAATTTCCAGCACATCATCCGCCATGGCGGAAATGCCGCCATCCTCCGGCACCTCGCCGCCGGTCCTGCCGGTGCCGCGATGGTCATAGGTGACCACCCGGAAATGGCCGGAAAGAGCCTCGATCTGCGGTACCCAATAGGCACCCGATCCGCCAAGGCCCGAAGACAGCAGGATAGTGGTTGCCTCGGCATCGGTGCGGCCATGAACCTCGAAATGCATCATCTCCCGTCTCGCCTATTTGCCGATATGGGCGACGGTGGCGATTTCCACCAGCGCATCGGGCTTCACGAGGCCGCACTGGATGCAATAGCGCGCTGGCTTGTCGCCGGGGAAATATTCGGCATAGACCGTGTTGACGGCCTGATAATTGGCCCAGTCGGTGATGAAGATGTGGTTCATGGTCACATCCTCCATGGTGCCGCCCGCGGTTTCGATGACCGACTTGATTGTTTCCAGAACATGGCGGGTCTGCGCGCTGGCATCGCCCACATGCACGACATTGTTGTCCTTGTCGAAGGGCAGCGTGCCGGACACGTAAACCACGCCATCGGCAAGGGTGCCCGGCGAAAAGGGAGCGATGGGTTTGCTGGTACCCGCAGGCACGACGATCTTTTTGGGCATTTCGTTCTCCTCTTATGTTGAAATCAAGCGCTGACAGGTGCGGCCTGCGAAATGACGCCGCAGAAATCATTGACGGTGGCGACCCAGCCGAAAAATTTCTCGACATTATAGACCGTCGCCTGCTGGATATAGTCCGGCCCCAGATGATGCGTGGCATCCTCCAGCATCACCCCGAAATATTCGAGGTGGAAGGCGTCCCGCAACGAGCTTTCCACGCAGACATTGGTGGCGATGCCGACAAAGATCAGATTGCGGATGCCACGCGCGCGCAGCACGCTATCCATATTGGTGTTGAAGAAACCGCTGTAACGCGTTTTCGGCACGAGAATATCGCCGGGCTGCGGTTGCAGCTCATCGACAATGGCGTAGTCCCATGTGCCCTTGGCGAGCAGCTGGCCCTGCAGTTCCGGCCTTTTGCGCATGGTCTTCAGCGCATTGGACTTGTGCCAGTTGGGCGAACCAGGCCCGCCCGCCTCGACATAGTCCTTGTCCCAGCCATTCTGGAAGTAGATGACCTGAACGCCTGCCGCCCGCGCCGCATCCAAAGTCTTCTTGATGTTGGCGATGGTCCCCTTCGCCCCTGATATATCGAAACCGGCAAGATCGACGTAACCGCCCTCGGTTGAGTAGGCGTTCTGCATATCGACCACAACAACGGCCGTCTCGCTGGGTTTCAGTGTGATCGGCTCCGGCCTTGCAGGCAGCGTGACACTTTCCGAGCGGCTTTCCGGGCCCTTGTAACCCGCCACGACGGCTTCGCTCATTCCGCTGCCTCCAGTGCCGCTTGAACATGCGCGCGGCTCTTCATCAGCGGCTGCACATATTTGCCGAATTTCTCGACCCCTTCGAGGAAATCATCGAAGGTCAGCATCACGCCGCCCGTTCCCGGCACCTCGCTCATTTCATCCAGCATTGCCGCCACTTCCTCATAGGAGCCGATCAAGGTTCCCATGTTGATATTGACCGCAGAAACGGGGTTGGACATATGCCGGACATTGGTGTCGGAGCCTGATTTGGTGTCGACGGCGCTCTGCAGGCCGAGCCATTTGATCGCGTCCTGATCCGCGCCAGCCTTGTAATGCTCCCACTTCGCCCAGGCATCCTCGGATTTTTCCTCGGCGAGCACCATCGTCAGCACAACGGATTTAACCTCGCGGCCGCTCTTTTCCGTTGCCGCCAGCAGGCGCTCATTAGTGGGCGCAAAGGCCTTCGGCGTATTGACGCCCACGCCAAAGCAGAAGCTGTAATCGGCGAATTTGGCCGAAAACGCCATGCCGGAATTCGACGACCCGGCGCAGATGAGCTTCACATCACCCTGCGGCACCGGCTTCATGCGGCAATCGTCCATCTGGAAGAACTTGCCCTTGAAATCCGACTGCCCTTCCGTCAGCAACTCTTTCAGCACAGTCGTATATTCGCCGAGATATTCGTAACGATCGCCGAAATAATCGTCACCCGGCCAGAGGCCCATCTGGCTATATTCCGGCCGCTGCCAGCCGGTGATCAGGTTGATGCCGAAACGGCCACCGGAAATGGAATCGATCGTGGTTGCCATGCGCGCAACGATAGCCGGCGGCATGACCAGCGTGGCGGCGGTGCCGAACAGCTTGATCTTGGAGGTGACGGCCGCCAGCCCCGCCATCAGCGTGAAGGATTCCAGATTGTAATCCCAGAACTCGGTCTTGCCGCCGAAGCCACGCAGCTTGATCATCGACAGCGCAAAGTCGAAACCATATTGCTCGGCCTTTAGCGTGATCGCCTTGTTGAGATCGAAGCTCGGCTTGTATTGCGGCGCGTTTTCGGAAAGAAGCCATCCATTGTTCCCGATCGGGATAAAAACACCAACTTCCATTTTACTGTTCCCTTTTTGACGTCAGGTGTCTCCTGACTTGACAAAAGAGTAGCAGGATCTGTGCCAGACCAAATAAAATAATTTTATCAAATGGATAAAATTTCGAGAGAGATTGAGCCCTGACCGAAAGGAAAATTTTTTATCATTTGGTAAAAAGATTTGCCTGTTTATTCAGCATATATTGAGGGCGATACGTCGAAGGTGGGTGACCCCCACGGCAATCGCAGACCGACTTAAAAAATTCGAAGGCTCTCCTCCGTTATGCCGGACCCGATCCGGCATCCAGCCACGGCGCGTCTGCACGGTAAATAGAATCTTTTGCGATCAAGGACTTGATCGCACTGGACCCGGATCAAGTCCGTGGTGACGGCGGTAGAGAGTTAAGACTCAATCAAATGAGCACGCGCGAGGTGGCATTCCTGCGCGATGAGGACAACGACCGCGCAGTTATGCCAAAACCTCAACCCATCCGCTGCTGGGCATAGGCATGCACTGCCCGGAATGCCGCCTCGGCACCCGCGATAACCCGCTCTTCCTCTTCAACGGTCAGCGAAATTTCGTCCACTGCGGAAGTGAAAGTGCGCCAGTGCAGGCCGCGTCCTTCCGGTGCGCCAGCCAGATGCCGCGCACCGAATTCTTCAGTCAGGCCAAGCTTGGCCGCATCCTTCAGCAGGAAGGCCGCGCCGAGATTGGAGCCTTCGACCACGTAAAGCCAACCCATGGCTTCCGGCAGATCAAAGGGCGTTTCGGCGGTAAAGCGCGGTGCGGACGCTTCTGGAATGCCAAGACCGAGATCGGCAAGGTCCTGCTCGATCATGGGAAGACGACGCCGGCCCTTGAGGTCTGGAAGCAGGCCGTCAAGTGTTTCATTGGAAAAAAAGACATCGAGATCGCGGTGGAAGAGATATTGTGTTTCGACAAATTTGCCGAAGTTCTCGCCGCTCTCAAACGGCTTTGCCGCCATGATGAAAGCATCCAGATCGCCATGCGCGCCCCGCGTCGCTGCCTTCAGGCGCTTGACGCGGCTCTGCTCGATCGCTGCTACAGGCGCTGCCGGCTCCGCAATAGTCATGATGAAAGTTCCTTTATCCCAATATTCAGATTGCCTGATAAAAATCTTTACTGCGCCAGTCAAATTTTATTTTCGCGCATGCCAGCGCTGCGATTGGCGTCCATTGGCGTCGTGCGCCCGCCCTGGTCCTGTGCAACCCTTCGGCTTCGGCTTGTAATGTTACCTGCCCGACAAGACGCGGATGCTGGCACGGCAGTTCCAAACAATCATACTGCAATTACCTCTTTACAACTAACATGTCAGTATGTCATCAATCTGCCGTCACTTTGGAGGAGCATCGTAATTGACCCAGAAATTCGGCCTTTCGGCAGCTTTGACCACACCTTTCAAAACCGACGGAACAGTCGATATCGATGCCATGATCGCCCATGCCCGCCGTTGCCTGTCGAACGGCTGCGACAGCGTGACACTCTTTGGCACGACAGGTGAAGGCTGCTCCGTCGGCAGCCGTGAAAGGCAGGCGATACTCTCCGGTTTCATTGCGGCGGGCATCGCACCGTCGCGCATCGTCACCGGCGTTCTGGTCGATTCCATCGAGGATGCGGCCGACCAGTCGGCCGAAGCATTGAGAGCCGGCGCCCGCAACATTCTGCTCGCCCCGCCCTCCTATTTCAAGAATGTCAGTGACGACGGCCTGTTCGCCTGGTTCTCGACGGTGTTCGCCAAGATCGGCAAAGATGCACGCGACATTCTCGTTTACAACATCCCCTCCGTGACCATGGTGACGTTGTCGGTCGAGTTGGTCGGACGGCTGAAGGCGGCGTTTCCGGGCATCGTCACCGGCGTCAAGGACTCCTCCGGCAACTGGAGCCATACCGAACGTTTGCTGAAAGAACACGGTGAGCTCGCCATCTTGATCGGCGATGAGCGCGATCTGGCGAAAGGCGTGCGCCTCGGCGGTCAAGGTGCGATATCAGGCGTTGCGAACTTCCTCACACAGGAAGTGCGCGCCATGGCGGTCGACGGCAAGGACGACCAGCGCATCGTCGATCTAGTTGTGGAACTTCTGAAATTCCCGGTTACACCCGCCGTCAAGGTGCTGGTATCACACACGACGGGGGAAGCGATCTGGTCGGATGTGCGCGCACCGCTCGTCGCCATCTCGACAGAAGGCCGGCGGCAGATCGAAGGCGCTTTCGACGCGCTGTTTCGCAAACAGGCCGCCTGAACGGAGCTGAAAGGTCGAGCATGGACGATACCGGCGAACAGACATTGCGGGAACGGGCGTATGAGAGCTTTACGCATCACCTTCTCTCGCGTGATGTTCGCCCGGGGCAATTCATCTCGCAGCGCCGCCTTGTGGAGCTGACGGGTCTGCCGCTCGGTGCAATCCGGGAGGCAATTCCGCGGCTGGAGGCGGAAGGTCTGATCAAGACCGTGCCACAGCGGGGATTGCAGGTCGCCCATATCGACATCAACCTCATCCGAGAGGCATTCCAGTTCCGCATCTTCCTCGAAAAGGAAGCCGTGGCGCTGTTTACCCGTTCCGCCTCAGACGCAGCTATTGCCAAACTGTTGAAACAGCACCGTGATGTCGCCGAAGCGGCTGAAAACGGTGGAGAGTCGCCGGAACTGGAGCAGCACGCGCAACAGGTGGACTGGGGCATGCACGATGCTTTCATCGATGCGCTCGGCAATTCGATCATTTCGAATGCCTACCGCGTCAATTCCATCAAGATGCGCCTCATCAATCAGGAGCGCTTTCGCATCGCCGGTCATGTGAAGTCGGTGATGAAAGAACATCTCGCCATTCTCGAAGCCATCGAGAAGCGCTCCGTAGAAGACGCCGTGGAGCGGCTGACCGCCCATATCCGCAACGCAAGGGACAGGGCGCTGGCGGTATAAAATGTAGCAAGCCGGGGTGAGGAGAATTCCGGCACAAGGAGGAGAACTGGACATGACGAATTGGTTGCTCAACCCGACGCGCCGCGGGTTTCTTGCCGGTACGGCCGCGCTTGGCAGCAGCGCGGTGCTTGGCATTCGACCTGCATCGGCGGCGGTGAACTGGAAAAAACACGCCGGCACGACTCTTGAGGTCAACCTCGTCAAAAGCCCGCGCAGCGAAACGCTGATCAAATATCTCGGCGAATTCGAAGAACTGACCGGCATCAAGGTCAATGCCGAAGCAACGCCGGAACAGCAGCAGCGTCAGAAGGTGGTCATCGAACTTTCCTCGGGCAAGCCGAGCTTCGATGTGGTGCATCTGAGCTACCACGTGCAGAAGCGCCAGTTCGAAAAAGGCAAGTGGCTGGCCGATATCAGCGGCTTCCTGAAAGACCCCTCGCTGACCGATCCGTCGCTCGTTGAGAAAGACTTTGCCGAGGCTGGCATGCTGTTCGCCAAGGACAGCGACGGCGTGCTGCGTTCGCTACCCTTCTCGGTGGATTACTGGATCGTCTACTGGAACAAAGAACTCTTCGAAGCGAAGGGGCTGAAATACCCTGAAACTTTCGAGGAATTGGTAACGGCGGCGGAAAAAATCACTGATCCCGCAACCAACACCTATGGTTTCGTGGCGCGTGGCCTCAAGAACGCCAATACACCCGTATGGACCTCGCTGATGCTCGGCTACGGCGCAAAGCCGATCGTCGATGGCAAGGTCAACACTGAATCCAAGGAGGCGGTTGAAGCGGCAAAGCTCTATCAGCGCCTGATGACGAAAGCCGCCCCTCCCGGCGTTTCCGGCTTCAACTGGGCGGAAGCACAATCGGCCTTCCTGCAGGGCAAGATCGGCATGTGGTTCGATGGCGTCGGTTTTGCGCCGCCGATCGAGAACCCGGAAAAATCCCGTGTGGTCGGCAAGGTCGGTTATGGCGTCATGCCGAAGGGCCCGGCAACCCAGGCAGCGGGCACGTTCGGCGATGGTCTCGGCGTCGTCGAAGCCAGCAGCAAGAAGGAAGCCGCCTACCTCTTCTGCCAATGGGCGATTTCGCATGAAATGGGCGCTCGACTGCTGCAGGCGGGCGCCGGCGTTCCGTTCCGCCAGTCCATCCTCGAAGACCAGAAGGTCCGCGAGGGCGTCAAGATGCCGGCCGCCTGGCTGGATGCGGTCGTCGGTTCCGGCAAGGTCTCGCAGCTTGCGCTTCCCGTCATCATTCCGGTGACGGAATTCCGCGACATCTACGGGGTCGGCCTCACCAATATGATCGGCGGCGCGGATCCAGCAGCCGAACTCAAGAAGGCGACGGAACAGTTCACACCCGTTCTGGCGCGTAGCGAGGGATAATGGCCTCCGTGAGCATCGAAAACACCAAGACAGGCGTCAGCCGCAAAGAAGGGAGCAGGCCGGCAAGGCTTGCTCCCAACTACTGGCCCTTCGTCATACCGGCACTTGTCGTTATTTCGGCTGTCATCGTTTTTCCATGGGTCTTCACCCTCTGGATGAGCGCGCATCGCTGGACGCTTGGGCAGGAGCAGAGCTTTATCGGTTTCGAGAACTACGTCAGGCTCGCAAGCGACGCGAGATTCTGGGAATCGCTGTGGCATACGCTCGTTTATACCGTGCTGTCGGTCGTTGCCCCGCTGTTTCTCGGAACATTGGCGGCGCTGGTTTTCGATGCGCAGTTTCCGCTGCGTGGTTTTCTGCGCGGCGTCTTTGTCATGCCGATGATGGCGACCCCTGTCGCCATCGCGCTGGTCTGGACCATGATGTTCCACCCGCAGCTCGGCGTTTTGAACTATCTCCTGTCTTTCATCGGCATTGGCCCGCTGGAGTGGATCTATAATCAGTCGACGGTCATTCCCTCGCTGGTCCTTGTCGAAACCTGGCAATGGACGCCGCTCGTCATGCTGATCGTGCTCGGCGGTCTCGCCGCCGTTCCGCGCGAACCCTATGAGAGCGCCGAGATCGACGGCGCCAATGCCTGGCAGAAGTTCCGTTATCTCACCATGCCAATGATCGCGCCGTTCCTGATGATCGCCGTCATCATCCGCTCGATCGATGCCGTCAAAAGCTTCGACATCATCTATGCGATGACCCAAGGCGGACCCGGCACCGCATCGGAAACCATCAACATCTACCTCTACAATACGGCATTTGCTTATTACGACATCGGTTACGGCTCGGCCATGGCCGTCGTCTTCTTCATCATCATCGTGGCGCTATCCTTCGTGCTTCTGATGGTACGCCAGCGGTCGCAATGGAACGAGATGGAGGATCGCTGATGTCCGCAAAAATCCTGAAACGTAAAAATCTCGACCGGCTCGGCCTGTTCTTCGTGGCGCTGGTGATGATTTCGCCGGTCATCCTGTTCTTCATCTGGATGATCTCGCTGTCGCTGAAATATGAAATCGACAACGGCGCCTACCCGCCCATCCTCATTCCCGAACGTTTCGCCTGGTCGAACTATGTTAAGGTGTTCGAGGAGAATAACTTCTTCCTCTATTTCTGGAATTCGGTCCTCGTCACCGGTGCCGCCACCATTCTGGCGCTCGTCATCGGCGTTCCCGCCGGCTACGGCATCGCAAGGCTGAAGGCGGAAAAATCCGCCGTCGTCATCATGATCGCCCGCATGACGCCCGGCCTCTCCTTCCTCATTCCGCTGTTCCTGCTGTTCCAATGGCTGAACCTGCTCGGCACGCTCTGGCCGCAAATCATCATCCATCTTGTCGTGACGGTGCCGATCGTCGTCTGGATTATGATCGGTTATTTCGAGACGACGCCGAAGGAGTTGGAAGAGGCCGCAAGCATCGATGGCGCATCTTCCTGGCAGGTGTTCCGGCTGGTGGCGCTGCCGATTGCCAAGCCGGGCATCGTCGTCTCCTTCATCCTCGCTGTCATCTTCTCCTGGAACAACTTCGTCTTCGGCATCGTGCTGGCCAGCCGTGAAACGCGCACCCTGCCGGTCGCGGTCTACAACATGCTCTCCTTCGAACAGGTGAGCTGGGGTCCGCTGGCCGCAGCCGCGTTGATTGTGACGCTGCCGGTGTTGCTGCTGACCATGTTCGCACAGAAACAGATCGTGGCGGGCCTTACCGCCGGCGCCGTCAAGGGCGGCTGAACCATCAAACAAAGAAATACGGGAACCTGCACATGGCACCGGTCAATATTCAAAACGTCCAGAAGCGCTTTGGCGCGGTCAACGTCATCCACGGGATCGATATCGACATCAAGGACGGAGAATTTGTCGTCCTCGTCGGCCCTTCCGGCTGCGGCAAATCCACCCTGCTGCGCATGATTGCAGGGCTGGAAGAGCTGAGCGATGGCGAAATCCATATCGGCCCGCGCGAGGTCAGCCACCTGCCCGCCCGCGACCGCGATATCGCCATGGTCTTCCAGAACTACGCGCTTTATCCACATATGACGGTCAAGGACAATATGGGCTTTGCGCTGAAACTGAAGAAGGTGAGCCCGGAGGAAACCAAGGCCAAGGTGGACCGGGCGGCCGCCATTCTGGGGCTGGAAAAACTGCTCGACCGTTATCCGCGCCAGCTTTCCGGCGGTCAGCGCCAGCGTGTCGCCATGGGCCGCGCGCTGGTGCGCGACCCGCAGGTCTTCCTGTTCGATGAACCACTCTCCAATCTCGACGCCAAGCTGCGCGTGCAGATGCGCGGCGAGATCAAGGCCATGCATCAGCGCATCGGCACGACAACCATTTACGTCACCCACGACCAGGTAGAAGCCATGACCATGGCCGACAAGATCGTGGTGCTGCATGATGGTGTGATCGAACAGATCGGCGCGCCGCTCGAACTCTACGACAATCCCGCCAACCTCTTCGTTGCCGGCTTCATCGGCTCGCCCGCCATGAACTTCATTCGCGGCCGGGTGGAAGAAGGCGTGTTTCGAACCACAAAGGGCCTCAGCCTGCCGCTGCCCGCCCATGCCGATATCGGCAAGCTGGGCGGCCGCGATCTCGTCTACGGCGTGCGCCCGGAACATATCCGCGCCGCTGAGAGTGGCATCGAAGGCCGGGTCGAACTGGTCGAAGGCACCGGCTCGGAAATCTATGCCAAGCTGAATTGCAAGGGCGATGACATCGCCTGCCTGTTCCGCGAACGCCTCAATGTCCGCTTCGGCGATACGATCTACATTGCCATCGATCCGGCAACAGTGCATCTGTTCGACAAGGACAGCGGCAAGCGTATCTGACAGGTGACAGGAGTGAACAGCATGGCAGACAAACAGGGCGGCAAGCATGTGCTCTGTGTGGGTGCCGCCGTGCTGGACACCCTGTTTCGTGTGCATGACATGCCAAAGGGTGAAGGCAAGGTCCTGCCCTATGATATGCTGCAGATCGCCGAAGGCATGGCGTCTAGTGCTGCCTATGCCGTGCATCGTATGAGCGGGCGCGCCAGCCTCTGGGGCGCTGTTGGTGACGACGAAACCGGAAGCCGTATCCTGCGCGATCTCAGCGAAAGCGGCATCAACACGAGCGGCATGACGGTCGCAGCCGGCGCACGCTCGGCCCTGTCGACGATCATCATCGATAACAGGGGGGAACGGCTGATCGTGCCGTTCTACGATCAGCGACTGCACGAGAAAAAACGCTCCTGTACGCCGGCAGATATTGCCCTGTTCGACGCCGTTCTGGTGGATGTGCGCTGGCCGGAACTGGCGCTGGATGTGCTCACCGTGGCGCGCACGCTCGGCAAACCCGCCATTCTCGATGGCGACGTTGCACCCGTCGAAATCCTTGAGAAGCTTGCGCCAGCCGCGAGCCATATCGTCTTTTCCGAACCCGCCGCCGCCCGGCTGAGCGGGCTTGAAACGGTGAAGGACATGCTGCCGGTGCTGCATGCCCGCTATCCGCAGACCTTCCTCGCCGTCACCGCCGGTCCGCAAGGCTGCTGGTGGACGGAAGCCGGTGATCCCACGGTGCATTTCCAGTCAACGATGCAGGTCGAAGCAGTGGACACGCTGGCGGCGGGCGATATTTTCCACGGCACGTTTGCACTTGCGATGGCTGAGCGCATGGAAAGCCGCGCCGCCATCCGCCTCTCCTCCGTTGCTGCCGCGCTCAAATGCACAGTCTTTGGCGGCCGGGCCGGCGCACCGACGCGCGAAGAGACGGAAGACGCGATGCGGCAATGGCTAGAGCGTGAAGGCGAACCCGCGCTACGCGCCTCCTGAGGGCATCCAATGCCCGCATGAAACTATTCCATTTTTGCGATGCCGTTTCCCGGCGAACTAGGCTAACGTCAAGTCAGAGCAAAGCTTTTTGCAAGCCGCGCTCGTTTCACATTTAGCCTACATTCCGCAAAAGTGATCGCCCGATGCATCAGACGACCCGCCCGAGACTGCGCGATATCGGTTTCCGGCCCGGCCATTTCGAAACCGGCCCGGTCAACGCCATCACCGATGTCGCGGGCGTAGCCGTTGGCCATTCGACCGTCATCGAAGGAGACAAAATACGCACCGGCGCAACCGCGATCCTGCCGCATGGCGGCAATCTGTTTCAGGACAAGGTGCCCGCCGCCTTCGCCGTCTATAACGGCTTCGGCAAGTTTGCCGGCTCGACCCAGATCGAGGAACTCGGCGAGCTCGAAACACCCATCATCCTCACCAATACGCTGGCAACAGGCCGGGCCATCGAAGCGATCAACCACCATACACTGACGCAGCCGGGCAATGAGAAAGTCGTCTCTATCAATGCCGTCGTCGGCGAGACCAACGATTCCCGCCTGAACGACATCCGCGCCGGCCGCCCGACCATTGAGGAAATTTCGGCCGCACTGCAAAACGCGGCTACCGGCCCCGTGGCTGAGGGCGGCGTGGGTGCAGGAACCGGTACAGTCGCCTTCGGTATGAAGGGCGGTATCGGCACCGCGTCGCGCCGCATCACCATTTCCGGTCAGACCTATACCATCGGCATTCTCGTACAGTCCAATTATGGCGGGCATCTGCTGGTCTGCGGCAAGCCTTATGTGAACCCGGAGCACAAGGACAAGGACGGCTCGATCGTCATCATTGTTGCAACCGACGCGCCGCTTTCCTCCCGCAATCTGAAGCGCTTGGCGGCTAGAAGCTTCGGCGGACTTGCCCGCACGGGTGCCGCGCTCAGCAATGGCTCCGGCGATTATGCGCTGGCATTTTCCACCGATGAGCGGCTTCGCCGCACGCCGGCGCGCCGCAAGGCCGTGACGGACTACCCTGAGCTCTCCAACGATGCGATTTCACCGCTTTTCGAAGCCGCGATAGAGGCAACGGAGGAAGCGATCCTCAATTCGCTCTGCACAGCAACCACGACCACGGGCTTCAATGCCGGCACCGGCAAGGTGTCCACGGTCGAGGCCATTTCCATCGACGCCCTTAATACCCTTCTTTCAGCCTGACCTTCCAGACGGAGTTTTCATGACCAGCCCATCCGGCCGCATCGTTTACGTCAACGGTGAATTTCTGCCCGAAGCGGACGCCCGCCTTTCCATCTTCGACCGCGGTTTTCTGTTCGGCGACGGGATTTACGAAGTCACCTCGGTTCTGGAAGGCAAGCTGATCGACAGCGATCTGCATATGGCCCGGCTGGAACGCAGCGCCCGCGAAATCGACGTCGCCCTGCCGGTCACGACGAAGGACATCGTCGAGGCCGAACGCCGCCTGATCGCCGACAACAATCTCGTTGAAGGCATGATCTATCTGCAGCTGACGCGTGGCGCCGAGGACCGCAACTTCCTGTTCTCCGCCGATCTGAAGCCGACGCTCGTCATGTTCACCCAGGCCAAAAAGCTGCTTGGCACCCCCGTCGAGGAGGCCGGCGTCTCCGTAAAGTCGGTTCCCGACCAGCGCTGGGCACGCCGCGACATCAAGAGCGTCTGCCTGCTGCCGCAGGTCATGGCGAAGCGTATCGCCAAGGCCGAAGGCTGTGACGAGGCGTGGATGATCGAGGACGGGTTCGTGACCGAAGGCGCGTCCTCCACCGCTTACATCGTCACTGCAGACAAGAAAATCATCACCCGCGGTAACAGCAACAAGACTCTGCCCGGCTGCACACGCCTTGCTGCTCTGCAACTGGCTAAGGAGGCCGGCTTCACGTTGGAAGAACGTCCCTTCACGCTGGAGGAAGCCATGAACGCCGATGAGGCCTGCCTGACGAGCGCCTCCAACTTCGTCGTCTCCGTCACCAAGATCGACGGCAAGCCGGTAGGCAACGGCAAGCCCGGCCCGATGGTAAGCCGCCTGCGCCAACTCTATCTCGAAAACGCCCGCCGCACGGCGATTTAAGCAGGTATCAACCTTCGAGAACCGCCCAGATACGCTCGACAACGGGCCGGCGGTTCTCTTTGGAACGGTAGAGCCTGATATCGACGGAAATGTCGAAACTCGGATCGGCTGCGCGCACCAGCGCGCCGCTATCCATCTCCTGCCGCATCAGGCTTTCGGGCACCCAGGCCACACCCCAGCCGGCCATCGCCATGGCTTTCAGCCCCACCGACATGCTGCCCTCATGCACCCGCTCGAATTTGGGCAGCCGCGCGCTCAGGAGATCGCGCAATAACGGCCCGAAGAACGACGCTTTTTCATAATCCAGATAGGCAAAGGGTTTTTTCGCATCCTGCTGAAGCGCGTGCAGCGGTGAACCATCTTTTGCGGGCGCTGAAACGGGAATGATCTTTTCCGCACCGAGCACGCGAAACTCGAAAAGCTGCGCATCAAGCAGCATCGGCACTTCGTGATGGGCATAGGTCAGCAGGAAATCGCTCTGCCCGTCCACCAGCGAATTGAGGTTTTCCTCCATGCTGCCGGAGTCGGGCCGCAGGACGGAAAACAGCGGGCCCGCCTTTTCGTTCACCCGTTTCAACCAGTCGGGAAAGAAGGTGAAAGACAATGTATGCAGCGCCGTCAGACGAACGGTTCTGGCATCCGCCCCCTCCTCCTGAAGAAGCGTCCGCCGCGCATGGTAGAGCTGTTTCAGCGTCTCCTGCGCCACCGGCACGAACTTCACGCCCGCCTCGGTCAGCCGCGACGGATAGGACGCGCGGTCGACCAGCGTCGCGCCCACCCAGGCCTCCAGCTGCTTGATACGCCGGCTGAAGGCGGACTGAGTGACATGCCGTTCATCGGCGGCCTTCGAGAAATTGAGCGTTCCGGCCAGCGCCAGGAAATCCTCGAGCCATTTGACTTCCACGGCTCACACTCCCAACAAAAAATCTTTCCGGTTATTCAGAAGCGTCTTTATTAGGTGCAATGAGGCGTGAATGAAACCCTCTTGTAAGGCGCAGACCTGCGACCAAATCGCCGGATCGGCCGGACGACCTAATGGCTGCGATAATATTCGATCATCCGCGCCCGGCTGGAGACGAGTTCGATCCGGTCGTTGCTGAGACGGTTGAGGCAGACGCGCTTCGTCCACGGCCCATCGATGAGCGTGAACAGAAAGCGGCCATTGCCGAGCGCCTTCAACGGCATGCTGCGACGCGTCGGGCCGATGCCCATCGTCAGCGACGGACCGCTGATGATAAATTCCGCGCCCTCATCCGAACGCCATGTTCCCGAAAGATCATTCGGCACCGTATGCTCTCCGACAGGCAGGAAACGACGGGCGGCGTGACCGGCCTCGCCGACAATGGCATCGCCATCTAACCTGAGACGCATCGGAGAAGATGCGGAGCGGGAAGAAACCCAGCCATCGACATCTTCATAGAGCGTGTCGTCGCCATCGATGAAGGTGGAGGTGCTGCCCTTGATCTCAAGCCACCACGGACCGCTTTCGGTCACATAAAGGCCTTCCGGCAGGCTGGCGGCCGGCTTGGGCAAAGGCAGGCCGGTCAAAGCCGCCATGCTTTCCAGCGCGATTTTGAAACCGTTGGTATCCTCGCGGTTCGAGACCACAACGAATCCCGTGCCATTTTCAGGGTCGAGCAGGAAGTACGTCTTGTAGCCGGGATGCGAACCGCCGTGGCCGACAAACCGGCGGTCGCCCAAATGCGACCAGCGCAGACCGAGGCCATATTCGCTCATCCGCGCGTCTGCGAGCGGCCGCTCAGCCGAAAGCCCGTCGAGAACACCCGCAAAGCTGTCCTCGCCCCGCATCAGCCCCTGAAGCCAGCGGGTCAGCGCATCGGCACTGCCTGCGAGGCTGCCGGATGCGGAGATATGCAGGCCGGCGGCGGAAAGCTGCCAGTTGTCTTCAGCTTTCCAGTAACCCGGCACCAGCCCGTTGACCGGATCGTTCCAGACGTCTGGTGCTTTCAGAAACACGTCGAACGGCGCAGCAATATACCGCTGCACAAAATCGTCGAAACGGAACCCATGGCGCTCCAGCGCCGCTTCCACCAGACGGTAACCGGTATTGGAATAGGACACCTCGCTGCCTGCATCGAAATTGAGCCGCGTCAGCCGGGACAGGTATTCGAGAAGCGGTCCGGCCTTCGTTTCGGTATAGACGGAAAGGCCAAGCAACGAGAGGCACTCGCGCGTATCCGGCAGGCCGCCGCTCATATCCAGCGCCTGCCCAACCGTGACATCGCGCAGCGGCGATTGCAGCTCCGGCAGATGTTTGCCGAGCGGATCATCGAGACCGATCAGATCGGAATACGCAAGCACCATGGCGCAGAAGGCATGTTTGGTGACCGAGGCATACCGCACCACGCTCTGCGGCGTAAAAGGTGCGAAGGTCGAGAGGCTCTCGACACCGCCGGCATGAGCGAAACGGATGCCATCGAGATCAAAACCGATGACCGCCCCGCCCGGCTCATTGTCCGCCCATTGTGAGACGAAGCTTTGCGAAAGGGTTGAAGCGGCATTCCAGTCGAATTGCTGTGACATTGTTCGATCTCGTGTCTCTATTGCAGCGTGCGAGGACAACAGGTTTGTCACCGGCATCGCCGCTTGTTTCTTCTCCCCGAGGGGGAGAAGGTGGCCCGAAGGGTCGGATGCAACGCAAGCGATAGACCCCACCCTTGCCCCCTCATCCCGCTGCCGCGGACTTCTCCCCCTCGGGGAGAAGAAGCGGGCGGCACCCGCTCGATCCATGTGTAATGTAGGCCGGGTGACCAGCCCTCAGGCCGGCTCCTCTAGCCGGATACTCAGGCTACGCAGCTCTTCCGTATGCGGATGTTTTGTCCGTCCCTCGCGCAGATCACCCGCGCTCAGCTGTTCCACCATCTCGCCATTCAGCATCACACCCACCTGCGGGCACAGATGCGCAA
Source organism: Agrobacterium sp. DKPNP3 (assembly GCF_052686535.1). Lineage (NCBI taxonomy): Bacteria > Pseudomonadati > Pseudomonadota > Alphaproteobacteria > Hyphomicrobiales > Rhizobiaceae > Agrobacterium > Agrobacterium sp. DKPNP3. Next base: position 92,257 of record NZ_JBQYSN010000002.1, read on the forward strand.
TGACCGCCAGATTGTGGCTGACAAGAATATAGGTGAGGTTGCGCGCCGCGCGCAGGTCCTGCAACAGGTTCAGAATTTCCGCCTGCACCGAGACATCAAGCGCCGACGTCGGCTCATCGAGGAGCAGCACCTGCGGATCGGCGATCAGCGCACGAGCAATCGCCACGCGCTGGCGCTGACCACCCGAAAGCTGATGCGGGAACCGAAAACGCACCGCCTGCGGCAGCGCCACGTCGGACAAAGCCTGCTGGATGCGCTTTTCGATATTGTCCATGCCATGCACCAGCGGCAATTCGCTGAGGATACGGTCGATGGTCTGGCGCGGATGCAGCGACCCGTAGGGGTCCTGAAACACCATCTGCACCTGCCGGAAGAATTCCGGCGTGCGCTTCAGCGGCGCATCCTTGCCGGCAAAGGCAATGCGGCCTTCCCAGCTTTCGTTGAGCCCGGCCATGGCGCGCAGGATTGTGGACTTTCCCGAGCCGCTTTCGCCGACGATGCCGAAGCTGCCGCCCTTTTCCACCGAAAAGGACACGCCCTTCACCACTTCGCGGTCACCGAACTTGATACGGAGATTATCGACGTCGATCATTGGCTGGACCACGCTGCATCACGGTTGAGAACGGGAAGACGCTCGCGCGGATGCGTCAGCGAGGGAATGCAGTTCAGCAGTCCCTGCGTGTAAGGATGCTGGGCTTTCAAAAGCTCGGAAGCCTTCAGCTCCTCCATCACCCGGCCGGAATACATGACGGCAACGCGGTCGCAGAAATGCGAAACGAGCGGCAAATCGTGGCTGATGAGGATGAGGCCCATGCCACGCTCCGACACCAGCTCCTCGATCAGCCGCAGGATTTCCGCCTGCACCGTAGCGTCGAGCGCACTCGTTGGCTCGTCGGCGATCAGCAATTCCGGATCGGGGGCGAGCATCATGGCGATCATGACGCGCTGGCCCATGCCGCCGGAAACCTCATGCGCATAGGATGAGGCGACCTGACGCGGATTGCGGATTTTCACCTGATCGAGCAGGGCGATGGCCGCTTCCATGGCGGCACGCTTGCTGCCGCCCTTGTGGGTGCGCCAGGCTTCAGCCACCTGCGCGCCGATGGTCTTTACCGGGTTCAGCGAATATTTCGGGTCCTGCAGGATGAAGCCCGCCCGCTTGCCGCGGATCTGGCGCATCTGCCTTTCGCTGGCGGACAGCACGTCGATGCCGTCAAAAGCGAGCTTGTCGGCGCGGATATCGGCATTGGAGGGCAGAAGCTTCATCAGCGCACGCGCCGTCAGGCTCTTGCCCGAACCGGACTCGCCAACGATGCCAAGCTTCTCAGTGCCGAGCTTCATGGACACACCGCGCACCGCCTCGAAACGGCTGGTGCGGGTCTGGAAAGCGATCTTCAGATTTTCGATTTCGACCAGCATGGCTCAATGTCCCTTCGGGTCGAGCACGTCGCGCAGACCATCGCCGAGGAAGTTGAAGGCGAGCGAAACGAGGAAGATGGCGATGCCGGGAATGGTGGCGACCCACCATTGTTCGAAGATGAAGCGCTTGGCCGTCGCAATCATCGCGCCCCATTCCGGCGAAGGCGGCTGCGCGCCCATGCCGAGGAAGCCGAGGCTTGCGGCAGTGATGATGATCGAGCTCATGTCGAGCGTGATCCGCACGATAAGGCTCGGCACGCAGAGCGGCGCGATGTGACGCGCAATGATGCGCCAGGCGGAAGCGCCGGTCAGGCGATAGGCCGCAACGAAGTCGCTGCCGCGGACCGTCATGGTTTCGGCGCGCGCCAGACGCGCATAAGGCGGCCATGCGGTGAGCGCGATGGCGAGAATGGCGCTTTCGACACCCGGCTTCAGCGCCGCGACGAAGGCGAGCGCCAGAATGAGACGCGGGAAGGCCAGGAACACATCCGTCACCCGCATCAGCACCGTATCGACGATACCGCCGAAATAACCGGCGATACAGCCGATGGCGAGCCCGATGGGTGCCACGAGAACGACGACGGCAATGACCATGCCGAGCGTGACGCGGCCGCCATAGAGAATGCGCGAGAGAATGTCGCGGCCAAGCTCATCCGTGCCGAACCAGTGTTCGGCGCTGGGGAATGCCAGTCGATTGCCGAGATTCTGCGTTGCCGGATCGTAAGGGGCAAGCAGCGGCGCCAGCAGCGACAGCGCGATGAAGAGAACGATGATCGTCAGACCGATCACTGCCAGCGGATTGGACTTGAGATTGAGCCAGATGCGATATCGGTTGCCCCAGGCAGCCTGTGTTCGCGAATGCGGCGTTTCATCCAGCGCCCAGTTTCTGAAATTAGCTAACATCATCGAACGCGAGGATCCATAACTCTGTAAAGCACGTCTGCGAGCAGGTTGAGGGCGACATAGATGAAGCCGATCAACAGGGTTGCGCCGACGACCGGGTTCATGTCCGCGTTCATGAGCGAGACGGTGAGGTATTGACCAAGGCCCGGCCAGCTGAAGACGGTTTCCGTCACCACGGCGCCTTCGAGAAGGCCGGCATAGGTGAGCGCGAGAACGGTGACGAGCTGCACGGCGACCGTCGGGAAGGCGTGGCCCCAGATCACGGTCATGGCCGAAAGCCCCTTGGCGCGGGCGGTGATGACATATTCACCCTTCAGCGCATCGATCATAAAGGCGCGCGTCATGCGGGTAATATAGGCCATGCTGAAATAGGCGAGAATGCAGACGGGCTGCACCATATGGGCGATGGCGTCGTAAAAGGCGTCCCAGTCGCCGGCAAGCAGCGTATCGACCGTCATCAGGCCGGTAACCTGCGTGATCATGCCGTCATAGATGATGTCCTGCCTGCCCGGTCCCGGCGCGACGCCAAGCGTGGCGTAAAAGACCAGCAGCGAAATCAGCGCCAGCATGAAGACAGGCACGGAGTGACCGGCGAGGCAGACGACGCGGATGACCTGATCGGTGAGCTTGCCCTGCCTCACGGCGGCCCAGACACCAAGCGGAATGCCAATCAGTGCAGCGAGGATAAGCGCTGCGGTGGCAAGCTCGAAGGTGGCGGGGAAAACGCGCTTGATATCGATCCAGACCGGATTGCGCGTCAGGATCGAATTGCCGAAATCGCCATGCAGGACCTGCGAGACATAATGGAAGAACTGCACGACCAGCGGCTGGTCGAGACCCATTTCGGCCCGGACCCGCACGATGACGTCTTCAGGCGCATTATCGCCAACCGCCGCGATGACGGGATCGACCGGCATGACGCGCCCGATCATGAAGGTGATGATCATCAAACCGAACAGCGTCAGGAGGACGCTGCTCAGTATCGACGATATGCTTTTAACGCGCTTGTTCAATGTCACGCTTTCTTCGCATCGTGGTAGGAATTGCCCTCGGAGAGAACGCCGAGTTCGAAGCCGGAAACGCCTTTGCGGAACGCGGCCGTCTTCGTGGTCTGGAACATGAACACGAAGGGGCTGTTTTCCATGTGCTCGCGCTGCAGGGCTTCATAAAGCTCCACGCGCTTTGCCGGATCCTTTTCGTCACGCGCGGCTTCCGCCTTGGCGGCAAAGTCGTCGTTCTTGAAGCGCGAACGCCACAGGAAGGGCTTCGACTTGGCGTCGTCGCCATTGTCCTTGTTGATGTTGAAGACATCGGCGTTGGAATGCGGATCGAAATAATCCGTGCCCCAGGCCGACAGCGCCATCTGATGTTCGCGGGCGCGCATCTTGGTCAGGACCTGGCGGTTCTCGGCCGACTGCAGACGTACCTTGATGCCGATATCGGCAAGGTTTGCCTGGATGGCCTGCGCCAGATCCGGATAAGGCTGCGCGGAATAATGGTCCATGCTGATTTCGAAACCATCGGCAAGGCCGGCTTCGGCCATCAATGCCTTGGCCTTTTCGACATCGCGCTGGAACGGGATGTCGTTGACGGCGCCGGGGAAGCCCTTCGGCTCGAAGCTCTGGTGGATTTCGTGCGTCAGCGGCACGATGTTTTCCTGCATGCCCTTATAGTCCAGCGCCCACTTGATCGCCTGCCAGACCTGCGGCTTCGCAAGGTTCTCATTGCCCTGATTGAGCGAGATCAGCACCAGCGAGGCAATGGACTTACGCTCCAGCTCGATGTTGGCGTCGTCCTTGACGGTGCGCAGCTGCTCCGACGTCAGGTCACGGGCGATGTCGATATCGCCCTTCTGCAGCATCAGAAGCTGGGAAGACGGATCGGTAACGTGACGCAGGATGACGCGCTTGATATTGCCCTTGTAGGGCCCATTCGGGTTGACCGTCAGAGCGACGCTATCGCTCGGCTTCCAGGCCTGAAGCATGAAATCGCCCGAACCCGCGCTGTTCTTCTGCAGCCAGCCATTGCCGAGGTCTTCACCGGACGCATTGGCAAGAACCGCCTTCTTTTCGACGATCGCGCCGATATTGGCGGAAAGGCAATAAAGCAGGAAGGAGATGGCGGTCGGCTTTGCCGTCGTCAGCTTTACCGTCTTGTCGTCGGCGGCAACAATGGTCGTTTCCGCGTTTTCAGGCGTGAAGCCGAATTGGCCGATGATGAAGGCCGGGCTCTTGTTCATCTTGATGGCGCGCTGAAGCGAGAACGCAACGTCTTCCGCCGTCACTTTCGCACCGCTCGCGAAGGTCGCATCGTCGCCGATCGTGAAGGTAAAGACCTTGCTATCGGCATCGGCTTCCCAGGACTTGGCGATGACGGGATCGACCTTGGTAGAGTCCTCGCGGTTGGCGCGCACCAGCTTCTGATACATGTTGGAGATGATTTCACCGCCGACGGCTTCGAAACCTTCATGCGGGTCAAGGCTCGTCATATTGTCCAGCTGCTGGGCAACGACCAGAATGTCCTTCGGTGTCGCGGCAAATGCCGGAATGCGCGCATAGGACAGGAACGGAACGGCAGCACCGGCAATCAACAGGTTACGTCTTGAAATCATCGAAAATCCCCTTTCGGACCTTATTTTTCAGAAATTGATGGGTTCGCCCCAATCCAGTCGTTTTTTTTATGTTTCCCGCGATTACCATGAGCAAACGAGGCCCGACCAATTCCAAATTTGGCAGAGCCTATGCACGGATTGCATTTGCTCCCGGCTTGACCTTTCCTCTACCAATTCTGAAAACTCTCCCGCAGGCGCGTCCGCGCAACCCCGTTTCCGAAGGTGAATGACCATGACCGATCTCAAAACCGTACCCGTCTTCGACGGTCACAACGATGTACTTCTGCGGTTATGGAAATCGGGCAACGTCTCCCCCGAAATACTTCTGATCGAAGGCGACACTGTCGGCCATATCGATCTGCCCCGTGCAAAAAAAGGCGGCCTCGTCGGCGGCCTCTGCGCCATGTACGTGCCGTCGCCCAGCATGGAGAAGGACGCCAACGGTGATTTCCCGACACCGGCAGAAGCCGATGCGCTGAAAGCCACGCTTGCCATGGCGGCCCTGTTGTTCCGCGCCGAGAAACAATCCAATGGGGCGCTGAAAGTCTGCCGCACGGCCGCCGATATCCGCAGCGCCATGGCCAAAGGCGCCTTCGCCTCCGTTTTTCATATCGAGGGCGCGGAAGCGATCGGCGCCGATCTGGATGCGCTGCACGTTCTGCATGAGGCGGGCCTGCGTACGCTCGGACCGGTCTGGAGCCGCCCGAACATCTTCGCTTATGGCGTTCCCTTCCGCTTCCCCTCGACACCGGATATCGGCCCCGGCCTCACCGATGCAGGCAAGCGGCTGGTGAAGACCTGTAACGAGCTGAAGATCATGGTCGATCTGTCACACATGAACGAACAGGGTTTCTGGAATATCGCCAGGATTTCAGACGCACCGCTGGTGGCATCGCACTCCAACGCTTACGCAATCTGCAACCACAGCCGCAACCTGACGGATCGTCAGCTGGACGCCATCCGCGATACGGGTGGCCTCGCTGGTATCAACTTTGGTGTCTTGTTCCTGCGCCAGGACGGTGTGAAGAACCCGGATACCGACCTCAACGAACTCGTCCGCCATGTGGACTATATCGTCAACCGGATCGGAATAGACCACGTCGCACTCGGTTCGGATTTTGATGGCACCACTATTCCCGCCGCCATGAAGGATGCGGGCGACCTGCAATTGCTGGTCGAAGCCCTGCGCAAGGCTGGTTATGACGACGAGGCACTGGCCAAGATCTGCCACGGCAACTGGATCCGCGTATTGGAAAGAACCTGGGGCGCTTAGCGCTTCCAGTTTTGCACTCCGGCGCTATGCGCCGGAGGTCTAGAGCGGCGAGGTCTCAGACCTTGGCCGCTTTTTTCTTGCCCGTGGCACGAAACGCAAAAAGTCCGGCAATAAGACCGATCAGAGCCCATTTCATCGGCAGTACGTCTGCTGTCTCGCTGCGGATCGGCCGCACCGTCACGGTACCCGGACGCGATTCATAGCCCGTCTGACCTTTCGCCTGCGCCTCGGCGATCTGTTGCGGCGAAACCACCCACTCGGCCCCACGCATCTTATCAAACGTCATGTAGCCGCCTCCCGCCACGAGGGCGACGACGAGCGCAATCGCTATTCTAGTCGGCATGTTCATATGCATCTCCTTCCATCGAAAGGAGCGTGTAGTTGCATTAAATGCCACCACCAAGCAACCGCCGCGTTTAATTTATTGATGTTTTAGCAGGCGACGATACTTCCACATTTTCAAGTTGCATTCCGGCTGTTAAATTTGTCAAAATCTGGCGACAACCTGCACAAACTTCACATCGACACGTCACGCAATTCTGCTAAGCAAATTTCCTCAACCGAAACGAATTAGCGACACAATCCTGTGGTTCGCCAACCAACGGGACTGGCGCTGGAAAAAGTAGATGGCAGACAAGAGCGAAGTTATAGAGACGGATATTACAGAATCCCCGGTTGAAAGCTTTTTCGCCAGAAACCGGCCCTATCTCACGGCCATTGCCATAACGCTCATCTTCGTGATGATGACGTTTGCGATTTACCGTCTCACATCCGAAGTGCGATATGACGACGTTATAGCCGCTCTTCTTGGCACGTCGTTTTCCGCCGTCCTGCTGGCAATCGTCTTTACCGCACTAAGCTTCCTCGCACTGATCTTCTACGATGCGAACGCCATCGAATATGTCGGCAAGAAAGTCCGTTTTCCATCGATGGCGGTCACGGCCTTCGCGGCCTATGCCATCGGCAATACGGCCGGCTTCGGTCCGCTGAGCGGCGGCGCCATCCGCTTTCGCGCCTATTCCCGACTCGGTCTTTCGCCGGGGGATATCGCCCGTGTCATCGCTTTCGTCACGCTTTCTTTCGGCCTCGGACTGCTCTCGGTCAGCGCGATCTCCACCTTCATCGTCGCACCGCGCATCGCCTCGATTATCAACGTCGATCCGGCCGTTCTGCGTGGCGTTTCGCTCGCGATCATCGCCGTGCTCGTGACCACGGCCTATATCGGACGCAACGGCAAGGTCATCAAGCTCGGAAAGTGGCGGCTGCGCCTGCCCGATAGCCGCACCTCGTCACAGCAATTTCTTGTCTCCGCGTTTGACATCGCCGCTTCAGCCTCCGTGCTCTATGTGCTTTTGCCGGAAACCCATCTCGGTTGGCCGACCTTCTTCGCCATTTACGCCACGGCCGTCGGTCTCGGCGTTCTCAGCCATGTGCCCGCAGGCCTCGGTGTTTTCGAAACCGTCATGGTGGCGGGGCTCGGCAATGCCATCAGCGTCGATCAGCTGCTCGGAAGCCTCGTTCTTTACCGCGTGATCTACCATGTGCTGCCGCTGGTGGTCGCGATTCTGGTCATGATCGTTTCCGAGACGAAACAGTTCGCGGCCAAACCCGTTGTGTCGGATATCAGCCAGCTTGCCGTCAGGCTCGCTCCACCGCTGCTTTCCACCTTCGCCCTCATTCTCGGCACCATGCTGATCTTTTCGAGCGTAACGCCGACGCCGGACAGCAATCTCGATTTCCTCTCGAATTTCGTGCCGTTGCCCATCATCGAAGGCGCACACTTCCTGACGAGCATTCTCGGCCTCGGCCTCGTCGTCGCCTCCCGGGGCCTCGGGCAGAGACTGGACGGCGCATGGTGGATCGCACTCGTTGCGGCCTCCCTCGCCCTTATCCTCTCGATACTTAAGGCCATCGCTGTCTTTGAAGCGATCTTCCTCGGCCTCTTCATCGTGGCACTCGCCTTCAACATGCGTAGCTTCAACCGTCACGCCTCGCTGGTAAAACAGGCGCTCGGTCCAAGCTGGATCGCCGCGATGATGGTGATCATTGCAGGCGCGGCAACCATTCTGCTTTTCGTGTACCGCGATACGGATTACAGCCACACGCTGTGGTGGGAATTCGAGTTTTCGGAAGAAGCGCCGCGCGGCCTGCGCGCCCTTCTCGGCCTCGTCCTTGCCTCCTCGACCATCGCCATTTTTAGCCTCATGCGCCCCGTCCGTTTCCGCCCGGATGCCGTCGAGGCGGACGATATTGCCAAGGCGACGGAAATCGTCATGACGCAGGACGCCGCGGACGCCAATCTGGTGCGCATGGGCGACAAGCATGTGATGTTTTCCGAGACCGGCAATGCCTTCATCATGTACGGCATTCAGGGCCGCTCGTGGATCGCCTTCGCCGACCCCGTCGGGGACGAAGAAGACTTCCCCGATCTCGTCTGGCAGTTCGTCGAATCTGCCCGCGGAGCCGGTGCCCGTGCGGCCTTCTATCAAATATCGCCTTCGCTTCTGTCCCATTGTGCCGATGCGGGCCTGCGCGCCTTCAAGCTTGGGGAGCTGGCCCTCGTCGATCTCACCACGTTCGAGCTTAAAGGCGGCAAGCTCGCGACACTTCGCCAGTCTCTGAGCCGTGGCGCACGCGACGGGTTGAGCTTCGAATTGATCGAAAAGGCCGATGTTCCGACCGTTCTCGATGATCTGAAGCAGGTGTCGGACGGCTGGCTTGAGCATCACAATACCCGCGAGAAACGCTTCTCGCTCGGTGCTTTCGAACCCGCCTACATTCTTTCGCAGCCGGTCGCGGTCTTGCGCAAGGACGGCAAGATCACCGCTTTCGCCAATCTCATGGTGACGGACACCAAAAAGGAAGCGACCATCGATCTCATGCGGTTTGCGCCCGACGCGCCGCGCGGCGCGATGGACTTCCTGTTCGTCAGCATCATGCAGCATCTCAAGGAAACGGGCTACCAGAGCTTCAACCTCGGCATGGCCCCGATGTCCGGCATGTCGAAGCGTGATGCCGCACCCGTCTGGGACCGTATCGGCAGCACGCTGTTCGAACACGGCGAACGTTTCTACAACTTCAAGGGACTTCGCGCCTTCAAGGCAAAGTTCCACCCGAAATGGGAACCGCGTTACCTTGCCGTGCAGAACGGCGCAGACGCCGCTCTGGCGCTGATGGATGCGACGGTTCTGATTAGCGGCGGCGTCAGAGGAGTGATCGGCAAATGATGAAACGCAACCTGATGGGGGCATTCATTGCCGCCTCGACGTTACTCTCCTCGTCGATCGCATTTTCCCAGGACAAGCCATCTTACGAAACGGGCATGATCCCGGCCGACCACATCATGGTGCCCGATGGGGATATTCAGGCCAGCATCTTCCTGATCTCCGATGCCAATGGCTGGACGGATGCCGACGAGACCCGCGCCAAGGCGCTCGTCGAAAAAGGCGCCGCCGTCGTCGGTATCGACTTCAAGGAATATCTTAAGGCGCTGGAGGCCGATGATGACGAGTGCATCTACATGATCTCGGACATCGAATCGCTGTCGCAGCAGATCCAGCGTACCGCCGGCACAGGCAGTTATCGCCAGCCGATCGTCACAGGCATCGGCAAGGGCGGCACGCTTGCGCTCGCCATGATCGCGCAAAGCCCGGTTTCCACCGTCCGCGAGGCGGTGGCGGTGGACCCGAAGGCGGGCCTGCCCCTGGAAAAAATTCTCTGCACCCCGGCAACCAAGGACAAGGTGGATGGTGAAACCGTCTATGGCCTCACAGATGGTCCGCTTCCGGCACCGGTCAGCGTCATCTTCACCCCTGACGCCGACCAGAAAGGGCGCGACCACGTCAACGCGCTTGTAAAACTGCATTCCGACATCGACGTCACCGACATTACCGACAAAGCGGACGAGGTGCTGACCCAGACCCTTTCCGACAAGGTCGATGCGGCCGGAGACAGCGACAACCCGCTCGGGCTTCCAATCACCGTTCTGGAAGCGAAACCTGTGATGGACACCATGGCTGTGATCTATTCGGGCGATGGCGGCTGGCGCGACCTGGACGAGGAGGTCGGCAGCGCCCTTCAGAAACAGGGCGTGCCGGTCATCGGCGTCGATGCCCTGCGGTATTTCTGGAAGGAGAAAGAACCAAAGGAAGTGGCGAGTGATCTTGCCCGCATTATCGAGACCTATCGCAAGGAATGGAAAGTTCGCAATGTCGTGCTGATCGGTTACTCCTTCGGCGCCGACATCATTCCCGCCACCTACAACCTCCTGCCCGACCGGGTGAAATCTTCCGTTGCCCAGCTTTCGCTGCTCGGCCTTTCCAACGAAGTGGATTTCGAAATCTCCGTTCAGGGATGGCTGGGCGTGGCCGGCGAAGGCAAGGGCGGGAAGACCGTCGATGACATCGCCAAGATCGATCCCAAGCTGGTGCAATGCGTTTATGGCACCGAGGAAGAGGATGAAGACCCGTGCCCCGGCCTCAAGGCAAAGGGTGTCGAAACCATCGGCATCGAAGGCGGGCACCATTTCGACGAGGATTACGAGGCGCTTGCCAAACGCATCGTCACCTCGCTGAAAACCAGGCTGGCGAAATAATCCGCTAGTTCCCGCTGGCAGTGAAGCTTGCGGAATCGATCAAACTATTATTCAAAAGAAACCGGCCTGCGGCGAATGTTCATCACATTCCCGCAACCGTTCTGTGGTTGATCGCCAACCATGGATTTACATTTCCGGACCGGTTCAGGGAGCCGCCCCATGCTCGCCGCAAAACGAAAAACAAAAACACCGGTCCTCGTGGAACGCATCGATCAATTCGTCAGCCAGGTCAAAGAGGCGATGAAAAGCGACGACGCTTCGCGAAACAGGAAAATCCGCGATCTCTGGGATGCCGAAGTCCGCTATCATTTCGACAATGGTCGCACGGAAAAGACACTCGAACTTTACATCATGAAATATCGCAATGCGCTGAAGGCCGAGTTCGGCCCGAAGAGCACCCCGCTTGCCATCTGCAACATGAAGAAGCTGCGGGAGCGGTTGAACACCTACATCACCCGTGGCGATTACCCGAAGACCGGCGTGGCGACATCGATTGTCGAAAAAATCGAGCGGGCGGAATTCAACACCGCCGGCCGGAAACCCACTGTTCTCCTTCGCATCGCCGATTTCATTGCCGCGATGAATGGCATGGGCGCGAAGCAGGACATGCAGGCCTTGTGGGACGCCGAAATCGCCATGATGAAGGGCCGGGCCCAGACGACGATCATTTCCTACATCACCAAATATAGGAACGCGATCCGCGAAGCCTTCGGCGACGACCATCCGATGCTCAAGATCGCCACCGGTGATGCCACGATGTATGACGAGGCACGCCGGGTCAAGATGGAGAAGATCGCCAGAAAACACGGCGCGCTGATCACCTTCGAGAACTACGAGCAGGTTCTAAAGATTTGCGCCGATAAACTCCTGTCGGCCGATCCCCTGATGATCGGCATCGGCCTGATCGGCATGACAGGGCGCCGCCCGTATGAGGTCTTCACTCAGGCGGAATTTTCACCTGCCCCCTATGGCAAGGGTGTTTCGAAATGGAGCATTCTCTTCAACGGTCAGGCGAAGACGAAGCAAGGCGAGGGAACGAAATTCGGGGTGACGTACGAAATTCCGGTGCTTGCCCGATCGGAAACCATTCTGGCAGCCTATAAGCGCCTGCGTGAAAGCGGGCAGGGAAAATTGTGGTATGGCATGTCGATCGACGATTTTTCGTCAGAAACACGCCTGCTGCTGCGCGACAGGGTTTTTAACCTCTTCGAGGATATCTGGCCAAAGGAAGAGCTTCCCAAGCCCTATGGTCTCAGACACCTCTATGCGGAAGTCGCCTATCACAATTTCGCGCCGCCGCATGTCACCAAGAACAGCTATTTCGCCGCTATCCTCGGCCATAACAATAACGACCTCGAGACCTCGCTGTCCTATATGACCTACACGCTGCCGGAAGATCGCGACGACGCGTTGGCGCGCTTGAAACGGACCAATGAGCGGACATTACAGCAGATGGCGACGATCGCGCCGGTGTCCCGTCGGGGATGAGCGGCCAGCCGCGGATTTTCAGTCCCGCGGCCGGCAGTTCTATTCGTCAAGCCCGCGCGTCGCCGGACGTGCGGTAAAGCAGGGTCAAAACGGTGAGCATCAACCCAACGAGCGCGACTGAGCCGAAAATGTAGAAATTCCACTCCGGCGCCAGCCCCCTTTGCAACACCAGCCCGCCGATCATCGGTCCGGCAATCCCGCCAAGCCGCCCGACCGCCAGCGAGAAGCCGAGACCCGTGCCGCGAATATGGACAGGATAAAGCCGCCCGACCAGGACATTGGCCAGTATCTGGGTTCCGATGGTGCCGGCACCCGCAAGGGCGACGAGGGCATAAAGAAGCGGACCCTTGTTGACAGTCAGGGCGAAGATCGATGCAGCGCCGATGGCAAACAGGATCGCCACCACCACCTTGACGTTGCCCTTGTCTGCAAAACGTCCGCCAATAAGGATGCCGATTGCGGCACCGACATTGAGCATGACGGCGAAGCTGAGCGCCGAGCTGATGTCATAACCCATCTTGTTCATGATGGTGGGCAGCCAGTTGACCATGCCGAAGGTGAGCAGCAGCGAGCAGAAGTGAATGCCCCATGCATTCAGCGTCGAGGCCAGTCTGCCTTCCGAGAAGAGCGCACCGACGCCACCCTTCTGCATTTTTGCGTGCGGCACGATGCGTTGCAGACCATAACTGTCGCAGATGCCGTCAGCCTCCGCCTGCCGGCCTTTACTCGCCAGCCACTCCGGCGATTCCGGCAGGAACCGCATGAAGATCGGCAGCAGGATCAGCGGCAGGCCGCCGATCAGCATCAACGGTCGCCAGCCATAACTTTCCAGAAGCAGCATGCCCATGACGCCGGAAATGATGCCGCCGATAAGGTAACCCAGGAAGGACAGGGAATTGGCCTGCGCCCTGCGCTGCGGCGGTGAAAATTCCAGCACCAGCGCGGTCACCGTCGGTAACAATGCGCCAAGGCCAAGACCAGCGAAGAATCGGGTGATTTCGAAGGCCAAAAAATTCGGCGTCATGGCCGAGGCAATCATCATCGCCGAAAAACCGGCGAGGCTGAGAAGCACCACCTTCCGGCGGCCGATACGATCGGCCATGGTGCCGGCAAACAGTGCGCCGAGCAGCATGCCGACCAGCGTCAGGGCGGCCGCGCGCCCGACCATGGCCGGGTTAAGCGCCCAGGCGCCTTCTTTCAGCAGCGCCGGTGCGACCGCGCCATAAACGACCAGATCGTAGCCGTCGAACATGATCATGAGGCCGCATGTCGCGATGACGCCGGCCGGGTTCTTCGTCCGCACGGAAGCGGCGCTCAGATAATTCGTGGACATATTCCTCCCTTTCACGCATGAACGCGCCATCCGGTATGGATTAGCGTCTCCCCGTCCCTGCATTATCCTGCTTGAGTGCCCGGCAGGCTCCACCCTGATATGTGCCCTGCTCCTGTCAAGCCACACGTCGCCGATATCACTCACTGTCGATTAAATGTTGCATTTGCAAAAATTGCAAATGAAATATTGATAAACGCCGGTCGCGTGGCGACGGCTGAAATCAGCGGGATTCCAGCCCGGAAATCGTTGACAGCGTCGGCGTCCAGTTCAAAATGCGAATGCGATTATAGACCCCGTGAACAACGAAGGGATCGGCGTCGCTGAAGGCGATAAAGTCCTCGAGAGAATGCGCCTCAGCGATGACGAGCGCCGCGGGCGGACCACCGTCACCAGCGCTCATCGGCCCGGACGCCAGGATACGAAACCCTTCTGGCTTCCCTTCACCATTGCGCAAATGGGCCTTGTGCGCCTCCATCTGCGCCGCCCGCTGCTCAGCGGCGCCGGCATCGCTTTCGGCAAAGCGCACGTAAAGCTTCGGTAGATTGCTCCGTTCACTCATGGGCAAGCACGAAATCGTGGTTCACAGACCAGAACCAGTCACCGACAAAACCCAACTCCCGTGCCTTCTCCCGATCCTCGACCCGCTCGAAATTCGCCAGCAGGCTTTCCTTCACGCCAAATACCGCATCGGAGCGAATGTAAGGATCGTCCGGATCGAAAATATGGGTGACGAGCGTCGTGAAGCTCTCGGCCGAAACGATGTAGTGCAGATGCGCCGGGCGGTACGGATGCCGCCCCATCGCCCGCAACAGCCGCCCCACCGGGCCGTCATCCGGTATCGGGTAATATTTGGGTTTCGTCGCCCGGAACCAGTATCGCCCGTCTTCGCCGGTAACAAAGACGCCGCGGAGGTTGAAATCGGGCTGGATACCCTTTTGCTGCACGTCATAAAAGCCCTCGTCATTGGCCTGCCAGACATCGATGCGCGCGCCCGCGACCGGCGCGCCTTCGGTATCGAGAATGCGGCCGGCGACGACCATATCCTCGCCCTTACCGTCAAGACAGATATTGGCGCCCATCGGCATTTCCGGCGCATCGGCCACATGGAAGGGACCAAGAACGGTGGATTCGGATGCGCCGCTCGGCTTGCGGTGGTTGATGGCATCGACCAGCATGGAAACACCGAGAATATCGGAAAACAGGATCCATTCCTGCCGCCACTCGTTGCAGATCTGGCCCACTTCGGTAAGGAAATGAATGGCCTTCATCCATTCCTCCTCGGTCGGCTCGATTTCCTTCACCGCCTCATGCAGCTTGCGGGTCACGACCGCCATGATCTCCTTGAGGCGCGGATCGTCACAATCGCGCATTCGGGCAATCACGGTTTCGGCGGAGCGCTCCTCGACGAAATAGCCGTCGTCACTGGTCATCTTCATATCCATAGTCTCCTCCCGTCAGTCCGGCCGCCAGCCCTCGAAGGCGCGCTGCAGCAGGTCCCGGATCGCGTTTCTTTCAATCGCCCGCGGGCACCAGTAGGGGTTGGCCGTCGCAAGCTCGGCCATGGGGTCGAGATCGTCAGCCCCAACGCCAAGGGCCGCCAAGCTTGAAGGCGCGCCGAGCCGCGCGGCAAAATCGTAAAGCCCCGGCCCGGCCCGGCCGCCAACCAGTGCAGCCAATGGCGCGAGCAAATCCGGCGCGGCTTCCTCCACATAGGCGATGGTATGCGGCAGAAGCACCGCATGCGTTTCCGCGTGCGGCAGATTGAGACTGCCGCCGAGCGTGTGGCAAAGCTTGTGATGCAGCGACATGCCGACCGCACCCAGCACCGTGCCGCAAAGCCAAGCGCCATAAAGTGCCGTCTCACGCGCGTCGATATCGTCCGGCGCTTCCCGAATGACCGGAAGCGCATCGATCATTGCCCGCAGCCCGTCCACCGCCATCAGGCTGGCAATGGGGTTACGATCCCGAGCATAAAGCGCTTCCGCCGCATGTGCCATGGCGTTGAGACCACTCGTCATGCTGATCGAGACCGGCAATCCAAGTGTCAGTTCAGCATCATAGATCACCACTTCCGGCAGGATTTCCGGCCCGCGTATAGTGGTTTTCACGCCGTTTTCCGTCTGGCCAAGAATGGGCGTCACCTCGGAACCGGCATAGGTGGTCGGGATCACGATCTGCGGCGCTTCCGTGCGTAGCGCAACGGCCTTGCCGAGACCGGTGGTGGAACCGCCTCCCAACGCCACAACGCAATCCGCACCGGCAGCGCGATAGGCATCGACCGCATCCCTCGTCACCTCGACCGGCGTATGCATGGTCGCATTGGAAAAGACCCCAGCAGCAAATGGGCCGAGACGGGCGGAAAGCGCCTCGGCGTCTCCTTTTTGCTGTGGTGTGGAAAGCACCAACGCTCGCGTGAGGCCGAGACGGCGGATCTCCTCCACCACATCCGCCAGGCTGCCCGCCCCGAAAACGATGCGGGCAGGTGCGGCCGTGTAGACGAACGGCTCCATGGCTCAGGCCGCGTCGAGCTTGAACAGGCGGCGCGCATTGGTACGGCCGATCTTCACTCGATCCGCCTCCGCGATACTCGTCGCGTGGAACCAGTCGGAGGCATGGTCGATATTCTCGAAGGGCCAATCGGTGGAGAACAGAATGCGGTCTGCCCCGATTTCCAGAATGGCATCGATCAGCGTCTGGGTACGGAAATTGCCCGATGTGGTAATGTGGAAATTTTCGTTGAAGTAATCCACGAAACGGCGCTTAGCCGGATAACGCGGCGGCAGCTTCACCCAGGCGTTCCGATGGTCGATACGCCACATCATGTAGGGCAGGCCCTCGCCCATATGGCCGAGAATGATGTTAAGGCGCGGATGCTCATCGAACAGGCCTGATGCCATGAGGCGGAGCGCATGGACAGCCGTTTCCTGTGCAAAGGCCCAGGTGGGGCCGAGCAGCCAGGGATGGCCGTCATAGATACGCGAATCCTGCGGCAGCGGGTTGCGCGGATGCAGGTAGAAAGGCACGTCGAGCTTCTCGACCTCGCCCCAGAAGGGACGATATTGCGGCAGGTCGTAATAAAGCGGGGTCTGGCCATCCCCCTCCTGGCTGAAACCGTTGACGAGCGCGCCGACGAAACCAAGATCGTTGACGCAGCGCTGCAATTCCTGCGTCGCCGCATCGGGGTCCTGCAAAGGCAGGGCGGCAAAGGCGAGGAAGCGATCCGGCCGCTTGGCGCATTCTTCCGCCAGCGCGTCATTGGCGCGGCGTGCGATCTCGATCGACTTGCTCTTGTCGGGAATGGCCTGCACCGCCGGGGCATTCAGCGACAGGATCATGGTCTCGATGCCATGCGCATCCATCAGCTTCAGGCGCGTATCCTGAATGTCGAGCAGGCGGTGCTGCAGTTCCTTCCAGTAGTCGCCGGGCACGAAACCGGCCGAATCCTGAAGTGTTTCCGGGATTGCGAAATGCTCCTCGAGAGCGACCTTGCCTTGCATGTAGTTTCCTCCGAATTGCGCTGTTGGTTTGCCGCCTGAATGGCGGTCAATATTGGCCCTTGGGTTCGAGGCCGAGCATGCTCTGGCCGATCATGGTGCCGACGGCATCCCAGTTCATGCTGATGTGGCGGCCAACCGCATTGGCATCCCGCCAGGCGCGCTGCACCGGGTTCGCCAGATCGAGCCCGACGCCGCCGGTGGAGTCATTCAGCGCCTGTACCGCACGCAACGAGAGAGACACAGCAAAGGACTGGCCACGGCGGCTCAGAAGGCGATCGTCCACGGTAAATTCCGAGCAACTCTCGATGCGGGACTGTGCCAGCGCCTGAGCGCGCGAGACGTCGCGCAGCAAGATTTCGCAGGCTGCGTCAACACTCGCCGCCGCTTCCGCGACGCGCAGCTGGATGGTCGGGAATTCGGCCATGCGGTTATTGCCGCCCGCCACCGCACCGCGCGTAACCCGGCCACCGACATGATCGACATAGGCGGCAAGCGCCCCCTTGGCAGCGCCGACGCCGGCCGCCGCGAGACAGGAGGGGATGCCGGTCAGAAGCGGCATGTTGAACAGGCCCTCATGCGCATAATAGCGCCCACCCGGCGTGTGCCCGCTGGTTGCGTCCGGAAAGGTGAGGACCCGGTGTTCGGGTACAAAGACGTCATCAAGAACCAGCGTCTTGGAACCGGTGCCGGCCAGCCCAACCACATGCCAGGTGTCTTCAATGACATATTCGCTGGCGGGAACGAGCAGAAAGGCGGGAACCGGCTTTCCTTCGCCTTTCGGTGGCAGAATGGCGGCGCAGAGAGACCATTGTGCGTTTTCGCAGCCGGACGCGAAGGCCCATTTGCCGCTGAGGCGATAGCCGCCATCGGCAGCCTCCGCCATCTTGACCGGCGCATAGGAGCCGCATAGCAGAGCATCGGGATTTTCACCCCAGACATCGGCCTGCGCCTGTTCCGGAAACATCGCCAGCAGCCATTGATGGGCGGACAGCAGGCCGGCGACCCAGCCCGTCGATGCACAGGCCGCCGAAAGCTCTATATTGGCCTCCACCAACTCGGCAAAATCGCCACCCTTGCCGTTAAAGGCTCGGGGCTTGACGACATCGAAATAACCGATGCCACGCAGCGCCTCTATATGGCTCGCAGGCACGCGCCGCGCCTCCTCCGTCTGCCTCGCGCTGGAGCGGAAAAGATCGGCTATGCCGACAACGCGGCTGGCGAGGCGGACATGCGGGTTCGTTTGCACCGGCTGCGGCGCATGGCTCATATCGTTCATGATTGTCTCCTTGCGGGAATGCTCTGACCGCGGAAATTCAGGCGGGTTCGTGCGCGGGGCTTGCCGCGCAATATTGGGCGTTTTCGTAAAGCAGCGGCCGCGTCGTCTCGCTGACATCGGCCGAGACCACCTGTCCGATGAAGACGGTATGGGTTCCATAGGGCATGGCCGCAACTCGGCGGCAGGCGATGGCAGCATGGGCCGTGGGCAAATAAAGGACGCCATTCTCGTGGCGCTGCCAACTGCCGTCACGGAAACGCTCCTCCGGCGGCAGCTTGCCGCTGAAGCCATCCGAAAGCGCGATCTGGTCCTGCGTCAGCACGTTGACGATGAAATCGGGCCGGCACAGCAGCAATTCATGCAGAAGGGTACGATTGTTCAGACAGACCAGCAGAGACGGCGGCTCCATCGAAACCGAGGTGACGGCCGTGACCGTCATGCCGTGATCGCGCTGATCACCGGCGGCGCAGGCGGTGATAACAGTTACAGTTGCCGGGAAACGCCGCATCGTCGAACGGAAATTCTGGCCGACGCCTTCAGGCGCAAGACTGCTCAGGCCAAACAATGCTGATGTCATGAGATCCTCCCAAATCCTGGTTCTTGTTTATTTTCATTTGCAACATTTGTCAATGCAAATGTTTTCCGTCTTTTTTTCGCCAGAGGGCCTGCTCTTCCCGGCGTTGTGGCGCGACACTATTGAAACCGATGGATTGTGCCGGTACAGCCGATAGGCGCACATCTGGATCTGGCGCATGGTTCTCAAACAGGGATTTGCTTGTGTCTTATCAGTTCACCGACTCGGTACCCTACCTGCTCAACTGGGTGGGCGTTCGACTGGGCGAGCGTTTTTCCGTGAGACTGACGTCCTACGACATCACGCTGCCCATGTACCGCGTGCTGGCGACGCTCCGACAACAGGAAAGCAAAACGCTGACCGAGCTTTCGGACATGGTGTCGGTGGAAATTTCCACCCTGTCGCGACTGGTGGGGCTGATGGTGCGGCGCAATCTCGTCAGCCGCGAGCGGCCGGTCGACAACGCCCGCATCGTGCGTATCACCCTGACAACAAAAGGCGAGGAACTTGCCGACGAGCTCATGCCTATCGCGGCCATGTTTGAAAAAACCGCGATCGAGGGCCTCGACCCGGCCGAGGTGAAGCTTTTCAAGAGCATCCTGCGCCATATCGGCCTGAATATCGCCGGTCTCTGAGAGCGGCGTCAGGGCGCTCAATCGCTGGAGGCGGAACCAGCAAACCAGAGCTCTCCAGGCCCAAGGCATGCAATGTTTCTGCAATGGCGGATTCCTATTCTTGCGGAACCTTACGCGGATGAAAGGAATCCCATGCCTGAAAGATCGTCAGTGGCCGTCCCGGCAGCAATCGTCCTCGTCGCCGGCGTATCGCTGCTGCTGACGGCCTGCGCATCGACCGTCATGAAAAGTTATATCGGCGCGCCGATTACCAGCGTGATGCTGGATTACGGCCCGCCGGACAATATCTACAGCCTCGGCCCCGGCCAGCAGGCCTATCAATGGCGCAAGAACAAGACACAGGTTGTCGCCGGCTCCTCAAGCGGGATAGTGCGGACGACCCGGCATGGCGAGCGGTATGAAATGTCGGAAACGCCGGGTTATGTCGAGCGCATCGATTGTTATTATACCTTCTACACCCGCAATTCCGGCAGCGAGTGGTATGTGACGAGCTTCCGGCAGCCTTCACTCGAATGCGAGTGATTAGGATTTCGGACTGTTGCAGCCAGTCTGTTTTTCGCTCCACGCCGTTATACCGCCGCCTCCACTTTGAAAGCGGCGGTATTTTTTTAATTTCTCCCTGGAAGCCTTCATGGAAGGGGCCGATCAGAAGCGATAGTTCAGACCGGCCTTGAAGACATGATCGCTGACATCGGTCTTCGACCGGCCGCTGGATGTCGTCGTGGCCACATTTCCCGTGTTCACATAATTATATTCAAACTTAGCCGACAGGCCGCCGCCAAAGCTCTGTTCGACGCCGGCGCCGACAAGATACCCCTGTTTCCAGCCGTCGGGACCCGTCACGCCATTGCCATCCTTAAACTTCGTCGTGGTCAGGCCGGCAGTGCCGTAAAGAAGCGTCTGATCGAGCGCCACACCTGCCTTCAGTTTGGCCGCACCCCGGAAACGCTCACGCAACCGGCCGTTCGGCACACGCGCATCGTTTCCGAGATAGGAGCCTTCCACTTCCGCACCGACGACACCGGAGCCGAACTGGAAATTGTACCCCGCCTGAACGCCACCCGTCAGGCCACGGCCGCTGGCCAGTGGACTGAACTTTGGAGAGGCGACACCGCCATGGGCACCGACATAGGCCCCGCTCCATGAGAAAGCCGGCTGATTGCCGTAGTCGAAGGATTGCTGATTGTAGTTGGTGAGATCGGCGGAATAAGCGTTGCCCGCGACCGCGACGGCAATAATGACGGCGGCAAGTGATTTCTTGATGATCGACATGAATGACTCCAGACGAAACCGCTGCGCCAAGGCCTGGCGCCCGCAAGGTTTCAGTTCGCGTTGAAGAACCGGAAACCGGTTCCCGTTTGTCTCCTGCGCCCAATCGGCATGACATGCCGATGAGCTCAGCAGATAAGGGCATCTTCCCCACGAGAATTACGCCTGCATTGCACGCGACCAATTTGACTATAAATAATTGATTTATTTAATATAGTTAGAGGATTTTGTTTAACTGTATCTTAACCATTGTCGGACGCGACCGCTCGTGGAAAGACCGAACGGACTTCCAACCGAACGCAGAAGCCGGGGTTCAAATCAAGGAACAGAACACGGCCACGATGAAGCTCGGCGGCTTTCTGGACCAGATTTAACCCAAGGCCTGCGCCCGGCGAATTTGTGTTGATGCGATGAAAGGGCTCGAAGACCTGACCGCGCTCCGCAACGGGTATGCCTGGCCCTTCATCACAGACCTCGATGGCCCCGGCCGCGTCAATCCGAATTGTGATTGCACCCTTGCCGCCGGCATGATCGATCGCATTGCGAACGAGGTTGACGACCGCCATCTCGATGATCGACGCCTGCATGGTAAAAATGGCGGGACCCGCGCTCGGCTCGAAATCGAAATCGTAACCGGCGTCCAGCGCAATCGGGGCCAGATCGGTCGCGATGCGCTCGACAAGTTGATTGAGATCGCACGGCTCCGCCGGCAGTTCGACAGCGCCCACCGCCTGCATTTCCAGCAGCTGATGCGCAACGCGGGTGAGGCGATCGATATCCGCCCGGATCTGACGGCTCAGCGCGTCATCGGGCAAAAGATCGGCTCTGGTCCGCACGATCGCAATAGGTGTCCTCAGTTCATGTGCCGCATCGGCAAGAAAACGGTTGCGGCGATTATAGCCGTCATCAAGCTGCGACAGCGCAATGTTGAAGGCATCCACCAGCGGAATGAGTTCAACGGGAACCTTCGACCGGTCGATCCGCTCTGACCGGTTGTCGAAATCGATGGACTCGGCCTGCTCAACCGTATCCATCAGCCCACTGAGAGAACGGCCGACTGCCCTCGGCGTCACCAGCAGTGTCGCGATACCCGTCAAAATCAGCATCGGCACAACAGCGATGAGAATGATAAAGCCCAGCGCGGGCAGCACCTTGAACCAGCGGATCGCGCCATTGGCATCCTTTTCCAGATCCAGCTGGACATTGATCCAGATGCTGAGGCCGTCATTCGGCATTCCATCCTCAGTACCCGCAATGAACTGGAGGCGGCCCGCCGCGGTATCGCGGTTCTCGACAGTGGCACGCAACGTCCCAGCCGCATCCAGACTCGCACGATCAAAGCTCCAGGGAAAGCTAGCGGAAAGGGCCGGTGGCGGGACAGCGCCGAATTGCACGACGACGCCGTTGAGGTCGCGCACGACGAACCAGAGGTTTGGATAGCGTCGCTTCAGCTCCGTCAGTTCAGGCGTCGCTGGCAGTTGCGGCCTGCCTTGACCATCCTTCGTCACACTCTCCGCGACTATACGGGCTGCCTCTTCATTCGCACCTTCAAGACGTGGATCGATAATCCAGATCCAACCGATGAGGAGGATGACGAAGAGGAGGAGCAGGAAGGCCTGTAACGCGAAAAGCCGCTTTATCAGCCCCCACCGCAGGGATCGATTGCGCGCCGTCTTCATGTCTTCAACCGGATGAGATACCCGATATTACGCACGGCTCTTATTTCCACCGTGGCCCCAGCCTGCAGCAATTTCTTCCTGATGCGGGAAATATGCGCATCGAGGGCATTGGACTCGATCTCGTCATCGAGCGTATAGACCGCGTCGATCAGGTTCGACCGCGTGACGATGCGGTTCGGTCGCCGCATCAGCGCTTCGAGAACGAGGTATTCGCGACGCCGCAATTCGATGATGGAGTTACCGATGCTCACTTCGTTGCTGCGCGGATCAAGGCAGAGATTTCCGAACTGGGCGCATCTTTCAGACAGCGAGGGTCCGCGTCTGTGGAGAGCCCTGAGGCGCGCGAGCAATTCTTCGATGGCGAAGGGCTTGGCAAGATAATCGTCGGCACCGGCATCGAGGCCATCGACACGATGATCGACACTGCCGAGTGCAGTGAGCACAAGGATCGGTACGGACTGCCTGCTCTTGCGCAGCGAAGCCACCAGGTTAAGCCCTTCCCCATCAGGAAGACGGCGATCAAGCACAAGCACATCATAGGAGCCGTCCCTCGCCAACGCGTCCGCATCGCTGATTGCGCTGACATGGTCGGCGAGGACGTCGCGGCGGCGTAGCGCTTCCAGAAGCGCGCGTGCCATTTCCGGTTCATCCTCCAGAAGCAAGATTCGCAATGACGTTTCCCCGATGGACTTAAGCCATCCCCTCCACTCATCCGTGAATGTTACAGCAACATTGCAGGATAATCGTCAGACAATCGATATCCTACCGCATGCCGATCAAAAGCCGATGGCGGAGCGGGTGGCAAGACCTGGAAATCATCAGAGGCGCTGAGACTTCCACATCACCTGACAGGCTTGTAGCCGTGCCTCGCGTGAAACCGGTCAAGCTCGCGCGGCTGCGGCTGTTCGCCGGTGTAGATGGCAATATAATCTGGAATTCGTTGCATGCGTACCGAGATATCTTCTTCGGATTGCATGGAGATATAGCCGATCTGCACCAGATAGGTGGTGCGTGCGCGTACATCCGCCGTGCTTTCGCTGTGGCCGAACCGCACGAACATGCGGGAGAGTGCCCCCATTCTTGCCTCATCGGCCTTACGGACCTCCGCGAGAATTTCGTCGGATTGAAGAGCCCAGCTTCTTACCGCAAATTCAAATCGGCTATCAAACAGCGATGGATCGAGCCAACAATCGAACACATTCAGCATCGCCTCCGCCAGTGTCTCCGCGTAGGCCTCCGACTGCCGGAGGATGCTGCCGGTATTTTTTTCCCGCCAGCGGGCGACGAGCGCAGCCAGTAATTCCTCCCGGTCCTTGAAGAACCAGTAAAAGCTTGTGCGGGACAAGTTGAGCTTTTTCGCCAGGGGCAGGATTTTCACGGAGTCCACGCCCGATTCCAGCAACGCCTGATAGGCGGCGCCCAGCCACCCCTCCTGCGAACCGCGCCAACCGTTTTCGTTTATTGTCGCTTCCATGAGAGGTTTCTAGCAAACTGGCCTCTGCGCGACAAGAAAAAGTACACCGACGTCAAATCTCTATACATATATGTTTCGGAAATTGACATATGTGTACATTCGCATTTAGCCTCCGTCGGAATATTCTCTTTGGAGCAGGCCATGTCGAGCGATCCCCTTCTGCAGCCTTATCAGCTGAAACACCTCACCTTGCGCAATCGCATCATCGTCACCTCGCACGAACCCGCCTATCCGGAAGACGGCATGCCGAAGGGGCGCTATCGCGCCTACACGGTAGAGCGCGCCAAAGGTGGTGTCGCGTTGACAATGACGGCGGGTTCCGCGGCCGTATCGAAGGACAGCCCGCCCGTCTTCAACAATCTGCTCGCCTACAAGGATGAGATCGTTCCCTGGGTCCGGGACATGACCGACGCCGTGCATGAACAGGGTGCTGCGATCATGATCCAGTTGACCCATCTTGGACGACGTACCCGCTGGGACAAGGGCGACTGGCTGCCGATCCTTGCACCGTCGCATCATCGCGAAGCGGCGCACCGGGCATTTCCGAAGAAGATAGAGGATTGGGACATCGAGCGTATCATCAAGGATTTCGCCGATGCCGCCGAGCGGATGAAGGCTGGCGGGATGGATGGGGTGGAGCTGGAGGCCTATGGTCACCTCATCGACCAGTTCGTCTCGCCATTGACGAATGAGCTCGATGGCCCCTATGGCGGCCCGCTTGAAAACCGGATGCGCTTCTGTCTCGATGTTTTCAGGGCGATGCGCGAACGCGTGGGCGACGATTTCATTCTCGGTGTCCGCTATACAGCCGACGAATGTCTTGAGGGCGGCACGGAAAAGGCTGACGGAATCGAAATCGCCAGACGGCTGAAGGACAGCGGACTGATCGATTATCTCAATGTCATCAGAGGCCATATCGACACCGATCCCGGCCTGACCGATGTCATTCCTATCCAGGGCATGGCCAATGCGCCGCATCTCGATTTCGCCGGCGAAATCCGCGCCGCGACAAATTTTCCGACTTTTCACGCCGCCAAGATCCAGGACGTCGCGACCGCCCGTCACGCCATCGCGTCCGGCAAGCTGGACATGGTGGGCATGACGCGCGCCCACATGACCGACCCGCATATCGTGCGAAAGATCATGCAGAAACGCGAGGACGATATCCGGCCCTGCGTGGGCGCGAATTATTGTCTCGACCGGATCTATCAGGGTGGCCTTGCCTTCTGCATCCACAATGCGGCAACAGGCCGTGAGGAGACCATGCCGCACGAGATATCAAAGGCGGCAGAACGCCGAAAAGTGGTGATCGTCGGTGCCGGGCCGGCAGGGCTGGAGGCCGCGCGTGTCTGCGCCGAACGGGGGCATGAGGTAGTCGTTTTCGAGGCTGCCAACAATCCAGGGGGGCAGATCCGCCTGACCGCGCAGAGCGAGCGGCGTCGGGAAATGATCAGCATCATCGACTGGCGTATGGCCCAATGCGAGAGGCTAGGAGTCACTTTTAATTTCAACAGCTGGGCAGAAGCGGACACGGTGCTTTCCGAAAAACCCGACGTCGTCATTATTGCGACAGGCGGATTGCCACATACGGACGTCCTGTCCGAAGGCAACGACCTTGTCGTCTCTGCATGGGATATCATCTCGGGAGACGTGAAGCCGGGCACGAACGTGCTGGTTTACGACGACGCTGGCGACCACGCCGGACTACAGGCCGCAGAATTTCTCGCAAAAGCCGGGGCAAAGGTGGAAATCATGACGCCGGACCGCGCTTTCGCGCCGGAGGTCATGGCCATGAACCTCGTTCCCTATATGCGCTCCCTGCAACAGCTGGACGTCACCTTCACCGTAACCTATCGGCTGGAAGCGGCCGAGAAGCAAGGTAACCAGCTTATCGCCCATATCGGCAGCGACTATGGTGGCGTGATGAAATCGAGGATGGTGGACCAGATCGTCATCAATCACGGCACCGTTCCGCTGGATGACCTCTATTTTGAACTCAAGCCTGGTTCAAAGAACCTTGGCGAAGTTTCATACGACGACCTGCTTGCGGGGAAGTCCCAGAAGGTGGAGCGCAACCCTAAAGGCACATACCAGCTCTTCCGCATCGGCGACGCCGTCGCTGCGCGCAACACGCATGCGGCAATCTACGATGCATTGCGCCTGGCCAAGGATATTTGAGGCGGATCGGCGCGGCGCGGCGCCAGAGGTGGAGAAGGTTGGCGCGATGAGGACTGCCTACCAATCCACCGCGGCGCCGTTCGACTCATGGCTCGAGCCCAGTAAGCAAAAAGGCCCTGCGATTTTTATCGCAAGGCCTTGATACATAAAGAATTCGGATGGTGGGCGTGACAGGGATTGAACCTGTGACCCCTACGATGTCAACGTAGTGCTCTCCCGCTGAGCTACACGCCCTCCGTTGCGGCGGATAGACCACAAAACCGGTTCATGCGTCAACTGCTTTTTTTCGGTTTTGTGAAGGTTTTTTGAGAGGCCTTACGCCACAAGGAGTTTGTTCACCTCATCCACGAGATCGCGCAGATGGAACGGCTTGGAAAGCACCTTGGCATCCTTCGGAGCCTTCGAATCGGCGTTCAGCGCAACGGCTGCAAAGCCGGTGATGAACATGACTTTCAGGTCAGGATCGAGTTCGGTCGCGCGCCGTGCGAGCTCGATGCCATCCATTTCAGGCATCACGATGTCGGTCAGCAGTAACGAAAATGGCTCTTCGCGAAGCCGGTCATAGGCGCTGGCGCCATTGTCGAAGGAAGAAACCTTGTAACCGGCTTTTTCCAGCGCTTTCACGAGGAAGCGGCGCATATCGTTGTCGTCTTCAGCGAGAAGAATTTTCTGATTCATCATAAGTGACCGTAACTGCTCAATGTTTGGAATACCCTAGCCCGATTATAGGATTTTCACGGTAAATATCCTGTGAACGCGTGAATCGGTATAGCGCTGTTTGGGCGATAGTATGGACTTGCCGCACCGTAACTGGCAACATGAACCTCCTGATAGTTTACGACATGGTAAATGGCACTGAATGGACTGGGTGACGGGTGAATATGAGCTGTTTGAAGTAACGGAACCTGCCGTCCAGACCCTGCCATTTGTCTATAATTCCCCCCATAGCGGCCGCTGCTATCCCATCTCCTTCCTCGAGTCGGCACGGCTCGATTCGCACGACATCCGTCGCTCCGAAGATCATTTCGTTGATGAGCTCTTCGAGGCGGCGCCAGAAATTGGCGCACCGCTTCTGAAAGCCAACTTCCCGCGCGCCTATCTCGACGTCAATCGCGAGCCTTACGAACTCGATCCGCGCATGTTCGACGGCACGCTGCCGCCCTTTGCCAATATCGGTTCCATGCGCGTCGCCGGTGGCCTTGGGACGGTGCCTCGCATCGTCGCCGAAAACATGGATATTTACGCGCACCGCCTGCCTGTCGAGGAGGCGCTTTCGCGGATCGAGACGATCTATAAACCTTACCATGCCTGCCTGCGCCGCCTGTTATCGCGCACCCATGCCCATTTCGGCATGGCGGTCCTGATCGATTGTCATTCCATGCCCGGTAATATCCGGGTCGCCGGTTCCAACCTCAAGCCGGACGTGATCATCGGCGACCGCTACGGAACCAGCGCGTCGCAGGAGGTCTCCCGCGCCGCCCTGCATTTCTTGGAGGAGCTGGGCTTCGTCGCCACCTGCAACAAGCCCTATGCCGGCGGCTTCATCACCGAGCATTATGGCCGGCCGATCCGTTCGCTGCATGCGTTACAGATCGAAGTCAATCGTGGCCTTTATGTCGATGAAAAAACGCTTCTGAAAAAACCTGATTTCCCCGTCATTCAGGCATCGCTGGAAATCTTCATGCGCCAACTCGGCGCGTTTGTTTCGGAATATGCGATCGAGACGTCTCTCGCCGCCGAATAACCCACCAGCTAACAAACTGTTTCAGGCCCCGCCTCTCTCGTCCGGTTCCCAAACCGGGCAAAAAAAACCGCGCCTTGGCGCGGTCAAGTCTAGGGAGGAAACACCCAAGGAGGGTATTTACAGTCAAAGACTGTAGGATGAAGCTACGCCGCCCATGCCTAATTGTCAATCATTTTATTATTTGCCTATTTATTGACCTTTTGCTGAAAATTTAGAAACCGTGCGGTCCGAAGCATTCGGGTGGACGGCAGATGACATTCCGGTTTAAGGATGAGGCACCAAACTGATTACTCTTCCAGCGACGAGGTTTAGCATGCTGCCCGATCGGGATTTCTTCTTTAAACTTGCCGATGCCGCCAGCGCCGAAACGCTTCCTCGCTTTCGCACGGGCATAGCCGTCACGAACAAGGAGGATGGTGGCTATGATCCGGTGACGGAGGGCGATCAGGCAGCAGAAACTGCCATTCGTACGCTTATCGAGCAGCGTTTTCCGCAGCACGGCATCCTTGGAGAAGAACACGGCAATGTCGGTCTCGACCGCGACCACATCTGGGTCATAGACCCGATCGACGGCACACGCGCGTTCATTTCGGGCGTGCCGGTCTGGGGCACGCTGATCGGGTTCCAGTCGGGTGGTCGCGCAAGAATGGGCATGATGGACCAACCCTTTACCAAAGAACGCTATTTCGCCGATGGCAAGGCTGCCTGGTATTTCGGACCGGATGGCGAACGAAAAATACGCACGCGCAATTGTACCTCGCTTTCGGATGCCGTTCTGTTCACCACGACGCCGCACATCTTTACCGAGGAAGAAAAGCCCGTTTACGAGAAAGTCCAGGATCAGGTTCGGCTTTTCCGTTACGGCGTGGATTGTTACGCCTACTGCCTTCTCGCCGCCGGTCACGTCGATCTCGTGATCGAATCTGGCCTGAAGCCCTATGACGTCGGCGCCTTGATACCTGTCATCGAACAGGCCGGTGGCATCATGACCACGTGGGACGGGGGACGTCCGGAAAATGGCGGACGCATCCTGGCGGCTGGCTCAAAAGCGGTGCACGAACAGGCGCTCGCCATTCTCTCAAAACTCTGAGGCAGCCAGCTTAAGCGGCCATTACTCCGGCGCGAAGAACGCATCGATGGCCGCCAGCGCCTGTTTGCGGAAAACGTCACGCTCATGCAGCAATTCGTGGCGAGCACCGGTGATCGGAAGAAGCTGCGCTGCCCGGAAATTGCGTGAGAGTTCCTCCTGCGCCTTATAGGGCGTGATTGTGTCCAGCATGGGCGCCAGAACGAGCGTCGGCACCATGATATTTGTGAGGTGCTCCTGACGCGTGACACGCCGCATCGTCTTCAGCGCCTCGTAGACCCAGCGTGCCGTGGGCGCGCCGATGAATAGTTCGGGAAACTGCCGGTGCAGGGTCAGATTCCTGGAAAAACGCGTGGCGTCTGAGGTGAGCGGGTTGCCGTCAAAGTCGCGCTCCCGCTGGTCCCTTCCGAGTTGAATTCGACCCAATCCAAGGAGGCTGAACGTCGTTGCAACCAGCTTGATCACCCATGAAGGGACGGACTGCTGGCTGTCGAGCTCGATGAAGGGCGAACACAAGGCAAGGCGGTCGATACGATTGGCCAAGCCGGGAGCGGCAGCAAGGGCCGCAAGCGCGCCGGTGGAGTGGCCGATCATGAAGAAGGGCAGCCGCGTATCCGGCAGCACAACCTGCTCAAGAAACAGGCTAATATCGCGCGTATAGTCTGAAAATCGCCGTACATGCCCGACACCCGGTTTCTTCAGGAGCCGTTCCGATCCGCCCTGCCCCCTTGTATCGAAGGTCGCGACCCAGAAGCCCATGGCTGTCAGGTCGGCGACCGTCTCGAAATATTTCTCGATACATTCGTTCCGGCCGTGAAGCAGTACCACCGTTCCGCGGGCAAGGGAGCGGCTGGAACGGAAGATCGCATATCGAAGCTGTTTGCCGCCATGTCCGGTAAAATATCCGACGGTATGGTTGCCGGGAACCGGGTTGTCTTCACTGGCGCGCAAGGTGGCTTCGATCATCGGTCTTTTCCGGCTTTTCTGCCCTTTCGGGATAGGTCGGCGGCGCGGGAAGGTCAAAGAAAAAATTGCCGGAACCGTCGGTTAAAGCAGTCGCGGTTCCGGCCAGTAAGACAGAAGAAGAAGGGACGTTATTGCTTCTGCCGACGGAGGATGCCTCCGATGACCGCAGTTTTATGGCGCTCAAACTGAACGATCCCGGAACCGGATGTTCAGCCATGGTTCATATTGCTTTCGTCTTTTCGCGCCTCTTGACGGCGCGTGTCAGCATTCCCATCTCATTCATGCGGTCGCCAGAACGGGGCCGCGCTAAATGTCCAACCATCGCCAGAACGGGGTGGAGGACCTAACCGCAAACAGTCGCTTCTTAAGGAGGACACCATGCGCCACGTTGATTTTTCCCCTCTCTATCGCTCCACCGTCGGCTTCGACCGTCTTTTTTCGATGCTTGACGGCCTTGGCCAGCCCGAGCAGGCTCAGTCCTATCCGCCCTATAATATCGAACGGACAGGCGAAAATACCTATCGCATCACCATGGCGGTTGCCGGTTTCGATGAAACCGAACTTAGCATTGAATCCCGCGCCAATGCGCTGACAGTGAAAGCTGAAAAGGCCACGGACGACAAAACGACCGAAGGCGAGTTCCTGTATCGCGGCATCGCGACCCGCGCTTTTGAACGCCGCTTCCAGCTTGCAGACCACGTCGAAGTGCAGACCGCTTCCCTGAAGAATGGCCTGCTTCATATCGACCTCGTTCGCAATATTCCGGAAGCCATGAAGCCGCGCCGCATCGCGATCTCGTCCGACAGCGCCGATGCGCCGAAGACGATCGAAGCTCAGGTTACCCCGGCTCAGGTCAACTAAGCATTCCGACAGGCAAGACGGACGGCCCCCTCGCGGGGCCGTTTTTGTTATAGGAGAGCGCTTTATCGAGCGGAGGCTACGGCGCCTTCTGCCGCAGCCGCTTCGGCTACCGCCGCCTTTTCATGCGCCTTTCGGGCGTAACGCTGGGCGAGAACCGCGCAGACCATCAACTGGATCTGGTGGAACAGCATGATCGGCAGAACTATCGCGCCGATGCTCTGCCCTGCGAAGATTGCGCCCGCCATCGGCACGCCGCTCGCAAGGCTCTTCTTCGAACCGCAGAAGGTGATGGTGATTTCATCCGCCTTATCGAAACCAAGCAGACGGCTGCCGAACATTGTCGCGCAGAGAACCAACGCCAGAAGCACGATGTTGATGAGGACGACGACGCCGATATCCCTGATGGAAAACGTGTGCCAGATGCCCTCGATGACCGCATCGGAAAACGCCAGATAGACCACCATCAGGATCGAGCCGCGATCGACAGGTGACAGAAGTTTCTTGCGCGCCCGGATCCAGTCGCCGATCCAGGGCTGCAGCACCTGGCCGGCGATGAAGGGCAGAAGCAATTGCAGGAAGATTTGCAGGAACGCGTCCAGCGAAAATCCACCGCCGTGGCCCCCGACCGAAAACAACAGACCGACGAGCAGTGGCGTCAGGAACATGCCGAAAATGTTCGATGCCGAGGCCGAGCAGATTGCCGCCGGCACGTTTCCGCCCGCCATTGACGTGAAGGCGATGGAGGACTGCACGGTGGATGGCAGCACGCAGAGAAACAGTACGCCCATATAGAGCGGAGCCGGAAGGATGCTTTCGGGAATGAAGCCGATCGCCACACCGAGAAGCGGGAAAAGGCCGAAGGTGACGAGCAGAATCGCCAGGTGCAGACGCCAGTGCAGAATGCCCGCAATGACCACATCGCGCGAAAGGCGCGCGCCATGCAAGAAGAACAGCAGGGCGATGGCAAGTTTCGTCGCAAGCCCGAAATATTCAGCCGGCTCGCCACTGATCGGCAGAATGGAAGCCAGAATTACGGTGGCCACCAGCATCATGGTGAAACGGTCGGGTAAGAAGCGGGTCATGGGACGTCTTTCCGGCATTGGTTTTGCTTGAAACGCCCGCCACTATCCATCATCATGATTTCGGATGCAAAGACTAACAGTTATCATGATTTGAGATAATGCTGAACCTTCAACATCTTGCCAGCTTCGTCATGTTGCAGCAAACCGGCAGTTTCACCCTCGCTGCCGAACGGCTGGGCATTCGGCAATCCACCGTCAGCCAGCATATTCAAAGGCTTGAGGCATCGCTTGGCCGGCGACTGATTGCACGCAACACGCATCAGGTGAAGCTGACTGGCGAGGGTGAGGCATTGCTTGGTTACGCCCGCAACATGCTCGAAATCGACAGCAAAGTGTCGTCGCTCTTCACCGAAAGTCGTCTGCGTGGGCGGCTACGGCTTGGCGTGTCGGAGGATTTCGTCGCAAGCCGGCTCACGGCCATCCTGGAGGAATTCATCCGCCTTTATCCCCTTGTGGATCTGGAGCTGACGGTTTCGCTGAGTGGGGTGCTTTACCAGATGCAGGATAATGGTGAGCTGGATGTGGTACTGGCAAAACGCCGCCTGGGCGACAAGCTTGGCCATTTCCTTTACCGTGAACCACTCGTCTGGCTGGCGCGTGACCCCGATCGCATGCTGAACCAGCCGGATGCCCTGCCGTTGATCGCCTTCCCGCCGCCGAGCATTACCAGAAAGGCCGCACAGGAAGCGTTGGACCGGGCCGGACTCTCCTGGCGGATCGTCTGCACCTGCGGCAGCCTGAGCGGACTTACTGCTGCGGCAAGGGCGGGCATGGGTATTCTGGTGCAGCCGCGCAGCATGGCACCGGCCGGTCTTAAGGAGATTACCGCCGGCGTGTTACCCGTCCTTGAGGATGTCGAATTTGTGCTTCAGCCGAGCAAGGGCGTCGATGCGAAGCTGGTGCGCGCCCTTTCCGACCTCGTGTCGAGCAAGAGCATCGCACCCGGCAGCTTCGTCTAACGCGCCTTAATTGTTCCGGTTTGACAGGCAGCGGCCGACGCTGTCACGCCAACCGGCGATCGCGTTTTTCCGCTCCCCCTCGTCCATTTCGGGGCTGAAGCGGCGGTCGCGTCGCCAATGGTCAGCGAAAGCCTTGCGGTCCGGCCAGATGCCTGCGCGTGAGGCCGCAAGCCAAGCGGCACCCAGGATGGTCGTCTCCAGAAAGACAGGTCTATCGACGGGCGCGGCGAGAATATCTGCCAGCCGCTGCATGGTCCAATCGGAAGCGACCATGCCCCCATCGACCCTCAATACCGTTTTGCCGTTGTCACCCGCCCAGTCCTTGCGCATGGCATCCAGCAGATCAAACGTCTGATAGGCGACGCTTTCCAGCGCCGCGCGGGCAAATTCCGCCGGCCCGGTGCCCCGCGTCAGGCCGAAAATCGCACCGCGCGCTTCGGCATCCCAATAGGGCGCGCCAAGACCGGTGAAGGCCGGCACGAGATAAACCCGCTGCTTGGGATCGGCTTTTTCGGCAAGCGCGCTGACTTCAGATGCAATAGAGATGAACCCAAGCTCGTCACGCAGCCACTGCACGGCGGCACCGGCAATAAAGATCGAGCCTTCAAGTGCATAGGTCGTCACGCCATCGAGGCGGTAAGCAATCGTCGTCAGCAGGCGGTTGGTGGATGTAACCCGGTCGGTACCAGTATTGAGAAGCGCGAAACAGCCGGTGCCATAGGTGGATTTCATCATGCCCGGCTCAAAGCAGGCATTGCCGATCACGGCCGCCTGCTGATCGCCGGCCACACCCAGGATCGGAATTTCCGCACCCAGCAGCGACTTGTCCGTCACACCAAAATCCGCGGCGCAATCCAGCACTTCCGGCAGCATGGCGCGCGGAATATCCAGGATCGACAGCAACTCGTCATCCCAGGCATTGTCTTCGATATTATAGATCAACGTGCGCGAAGCATTGGTGGCGTCGGTCACATGGCGACGACCGCCGGTGAGGCGATAGATCAGAAAGCTGTCAACGGTGCCGAAGCAGATGTCGCCCTTCACGGCTTTTTCACGAAGGCCGCTGACGCTATCGAGAAGCCATTTCAGCTTGGTACCGGAGAAATAAGGGTCAAGCAGCAGCCCGGTCTTTTTTGAAAAGAGCGGCTCCAGTCCGCGGCGTTTCAGATCCTCGCAGATGGGCGCGGCGCGCCGATCCTGCCAGACCACGGCGCGATGCACCGCCTCGCCGGTATTGCGGTCCCATAGCACCGTCGTTTCGCGCTGGTTGGTGATGCCTATTGCCGCAATATCGGAGGCGGCAATGCCGGCATCGGCAAGCGCCAGCCGGATGGTTTCGAGCACGCTTTTCCAGATATCCTCGGCATCATGTTCGACCCAGCCGGAGGCAGGGAAATGCTGCGGAAATTCTCGCTGGCCGACACCGATGACCCGCATGTCGCGATCAAAGACCATCGACCTCGTCGATGTCGTGCCCTGGTCGATCGCCAGAATGTAACCGCCCATTATGTAACTCCCTTTCAAACGCAATGACGGGGCGGCAGAGCCGCCCCGATTTCTAGATTTTAGGCAGACATTACTTCTGCCAGCTTTTGACCAGTTCGTCGTAATTGACGGTGACCGGCTTTTCCTTTTCGTTGGCAATCTTCAGTTGCGGCGCCAGATTGCCCTTCGAAACGGCGTCCTTGTTCCAGTATTCAATATCATGCTCTTCCGCCAGCTTCGGGCCGATATCGCCCTGCACGCCGGCACGTTCCAGACGGCCCATGACCTTTTCCTGCTCGGCGCAGAGCGAGTCCATCGCTGCCTGAGCGGTTTTGGCACCCGACGACGCATCGCCGATTGCCTGCCACCACAGCTGCGCCAGCTTTGGATAGTCAGGAACGTTCGTCCCCGTCGGCGACCATTGAACCCGGGCCGGTGAGCGATAGAACTCGACGAGACCACCGAGCTTGGAGGCACGGTCCGAGAAGCTCTTGTGATGGATGGTGCTGTCACGAATGAAGGTGAGACCGACGTGGCTCTTCTTCACATCCACGGTTTTCGAGGTCACGAACTGCGCATAAAGCCATGCGGCCTTGGCTCGGTCGTCAGGCGTGGATTTCATCAGCGTCCAGGAACCCACATCCTGATAACCAAGCTTCATGCCGTCCTTCCAGTAGACGCCATGTGGCGAGGGTGCGACACGCCATTTCGGCGACCCGTCCTCGTTCACGACAGGCAAGCCCGGCTTGGCCATATCGGCCGTGAACGCCGTGTACCAGAAGATCTGCTGAGCAATGTTGCCCTGTGCAGGCACCGGTCCGGACTCGGAGAAGGTCATGCCCTGTGCTTCCGGCGGCGCATATTTCTTCAGCCACTCAAGATATTTCTCGATGGAATAGACCGAGGCCGGGCCATTGGTATCGCCGCCGCGCGCTACGCAGGAACCGACCGGCTGCGACTTGTCATTGACCTTGATGCCCCATTCATCGACCGGCAGGCCGTTTGGCAGGCCCTTGTCGCCGTTGCCGGCCATGGAAAGCCAGGCATCGGTGAAACGCCAGCCAAGCGAGGGGTCCTTCTTGCCGTAGTCCATATGGCCAAAGACCTTCTTGCCGCCGACATCGCGGCCGGTGAAGAATTCGGCGATGTCCTCATAGGCCGACCAGTTGACGGGAACGCCGAGGTCGTAGCCGTATTTGGCCTTGAAGTCAGCCTTGTTCTTGTCGTCGTTGAACCAGTCGTAACGGAACCAGTAGAGGTTCGCGAATTGCTGGTCAGGAAGCTGGTAGAGCTTCTTGTCCGGCGCCGTCGTGAACGCGCTGCCGATGAAGTCCTTGAGGTCGAGACCGGGATTGGTGACGTCCTTGCCTTCATTGGCCATGAAGTCGGTCAGGTTGCGGACCTGCTGGTAACGCCAATGGGTGCCGATGAGGTCGCTGTCGTTGACCCAGCCATCGTAGAGGTTCTGGCCGGTCTGCATCTGGGTCTGGATCTTTTCGACAACGTCACCTTCCTGGATGAGGTCGTGCGTCACCTTGATGCCGGTAATAGCGGTAAAGGCCGGAGCCAGAACCTTTGATTCATACTCGTGGGTGGTGAGAGATTCGGAAACCACCTTGATCTCCATGCCGGCGAAAGGCTTCGCGGCATCGATGAACCATTGCACTTCCTTTTCCTGCTCCGCACGGGAAAGCGCCGACATGTCGCCGATTTCCTTGTCCAGAAACTGCTTTGCTTCCTCCATTCCGGCAAAAGCCGAACCTGTCATTGCCAGCAGCATGGCTGCCGTCGTCGTCATCAGATGCCGTCGCATGTCATTCCCTCCCAAAGGTTGCGATTGCATGAAGTCTGCAAGTGCGGTTTTCCTCGTCCGCACCTTTTCCTGCTCTATACAAAACGGAAAACGCCGATGGCGTAGACCAGAGATAGAGCGAGAGCCCACCACAGGTTCGGGCCGACCAGCCCGAGCCATGCGAGATGAATAAACGCGCTGCCAAGCAGCGAGATGAACAGCCTGTCACCACGCGTCGTCTCGAAGCGCAACAGACCGAAGCGGGCATTGCCGCCGGGCGACAAACGTTCCCAGAGCCACATGCCGACCAGCAGGACGGCGATGGTGCAGAAGAAGGCCGCCGTCTGCCAGGTCCATGCCATCCAGGTGAAATCGGGCATCTTCGTCATGGTCAAACCCTCCCCAGCGCGAAGCCCTTGGCGATGTAATTGCGCACGAACCAGATCACCAGCGCGCCCGGTATCAACGTCAGCACACCGGCGGCTGCAAGCAGGCCCCAGTCCATGCCGGCGGCGGAAACGGTGCGTGTCATCGTCGCGGCAATCGGTTTTGCGTCCGTCGTCGTCAGAGTGCGGGCGATCAGAAGCTCGACCCACGAGAACATGAAGCTGAAGAAGCAGGCGACGCCGATGCCGGAAGCGATGAGCGGCATGAAAATCTTCACGAAGAATTTCGGGAAGGAATAACCGTCAATATAAGCGGTCTCGTCGATTTCCTTCGGCACACCGGACATGAAACCTTCGAGGATCCACACCGCCAACGGGACGTTGAACAGGCAATGCGCGAGCGCCACGGCAATGTGGGTGTCGATCAGTCCGAATGCAGAGTAAAGCTGGAAGAACGGCAGCGCAAAGACGGCGGGCGGCGCCATACGGTTGGTCAAAAGCCAGAAGAACAGATGCTTGTCGCCGAGAAAACGGTAGCGCGAAAAGGCATAGGCTGCTGGCAGCGCGACAGCGACGGAGATCGCCATGTTCATGACGACATAGGTGATCGAATTGATATACCCGGAATACCAGGATGAATCGGTGAAGATCGTCCGATAGTTCTGCAGCGTCGGCTCGTGCGGATAGAGCGTCATGGATGAGACGATTTCCGCATTCGTCTTGAAGCTCATATTGATAAGCCAATAGATCGGGATGAGCAGAAGCAGAATATAGACCGTCGGCACCAGCCAGGAAAAGCGTGATGGACCATGGTGGCGGCGTGACCGCGCTGTCGCGGCGAAACTCGGCCGCACCGATACCGCGGAGCCTGCATTCAGGCCATTACGTTCCACCCCGGACGTGACATTGGAAGCGCTCATCTCAGGTCT
Organism: Agrobacterium sp. DKPNP3; assembly: GCF_052686535.1. Lineage (NCBI taxonomy): Bacteria > Pseudomonadati > Pseudomonadota > Alphaproteobacteria > Hyphomicrobiales > Rhizobiaceae > Agrobacterium > Agrobacterium sp. DKPNP3. Next base: position 129,751 of record NZ_JBQYSN010000002.1, read on the forward strand.
CCGCGTCATGGCTGGTCATCACGGTGTAGAACACCCAGGACAACAGCAGGATGATGAGGAAGTAGATCAGCGACATGGCTGCTGCCGGGCCGAGATCGAACTGGCCGAGCGCCACCTTGACGAGATCGATGGACAGGAAGGTTGTGGAATTGCCCGGGCCGCCTCCAGTGACGACGAAAGGCTCGGTATAGATCATGAAACTGTCCATGAAGCGCAGCAGGAAGGCAATAAGCAGGACCCGCTTCATCTTCGGCAGCTGGATGAACCGGAACACCGCAAAACGCGACGCGCCGTCAATCCTTGCCGCCTGATAATAGGCGTCCGGAATGGAAACGAGGCTGGCATAACACAAGAGCACGACAAGGCTCGTCCAGTGCCAGACATCCATGATGACGACGGTAATCCATGCGTCGATGGGATCGTTGACATAGTTATAGTCAAGCCCGAGTTGATTGGCATAATAACCGAGGAGCCCGATATCGCTGCGGCCGAAAACCTGCCAGATCGTGCCGACGACGTTCCACGGCACCAGCAGCGGCAGCGCCATGGTGACAAGGCAGACGGGCACGCCGATGCCGGACTTCGGCATTTTGAGCGCGATGAAGATGCCGAGTGGGATTTCAATGGCCAGGATGATGCCGGAGAATAGCAGGTTGCGCCCCAGGGCATCCCAGAAACGGTCCGACGCCAGGATTTCCTCGAACCATTGTGTTCCTGCCCAGAAAAACTGATTGTTGCCGAAAGTGTCCTGCACCGAATAATTCACGACGGTCATCAGCGGAATGACGGCCGAAAAGGCGACCAGCACCAGCACCGGCAGCACCATGAACCATGCCTTGTTGTTCCAGCTTTTTTCCATGGTCAGGCCCCCATCTTCACACGCCAGGAATCAGCGAAAACGCCGATGGCGGCCGGATCGAAGCGCACACCCGCCTCCGCCGGGATTTCCTCGTCCTCGGCAACGACAATCGCCAGTTTCTGGCCGGCAAAGCGGGCACGGACGATCTTCTGGCGGCCGATATCCTCGACCTTGTCGATGCTGATCGGCATGCCGCCGCGCTCCAGCCGGACGAATTCCGGGCGGATGCCGACTTCGATGCGCTGCGCTCCATCAACTTTTGGCGCACCTGCCAGCGGCACACCAAGACCGCCGACCACAGCCGTCGTCCCCTCAATATTGGCTGGCAGCACGTTCATGCCCGGCGAGCCGATGAAATAACCGACGAATGTATGCCCCGGCCGCTCGAATAGCTCGGCCGGCGTGCCGATCTGAACGATCTGCCCGTCATACATGACAACCACCTTGTCGGCGAAGGTCAGCGCTTCGGTCTGGTCGTGCGTGACGTAGACCATGGTGAAACCCGATTGCCGGTGTAGCCGTTTCAACTGTGAGCGCAGCACCCATTTCATATGCGGATCGATGACCGTCAGCGGCTCATCGAACAGGATTGCGTTGACGTCGGATCGTACGAGGCCACGCGCCAACGAAATCTTCTGCTTCTGGTCCGCCGTCAATCCGCGGGCCCTGCGTTTGGCCATGCCGGAAAGGTCGGTCATCTCGAGGATTTCCCTAACGCGGCGCTCCACTTCGGCTTCCGGCACATGCCGGTTGCGCAGCGGAAAAGCCAGATTGTCGTAAACCGTCATCGTGTCGTAAACGACCGGAAACTGGAACACCTGCGCGATGTTGCGGTCTTCAGTTGCAAAATCCGTCACGTCTGTTCCGTCGAAAGCGATGCGGCCTTCGGATGGTCGCAGCAGGCCGGAAATGATGTTGAGCAACGTGGTCTTGCCACAACCGGAAGGGCCAAGAAGTGCATAGGCACCGCCATCTTCCCATTCGTGATGGACTTCCTTCAGGGCATAATCGCCTGCAGCCAGCGCCTTGGCGTTATAGGCGTGGCGGATGTGATCGAGGGTGATGCGTGCCATGACCGATCTCCCCTTACGCCGCTTCGCCAATGGCGCGGCCATTCGCGTCAAAGGCCATCAGGTGTTTTGTATCGAGAAACAGCTCAATGTCCCTGTCCGGCTCGATGTCGTGGATGCCGTGCGCCAGCATGACCCATCGCCTGCCGGAAAACTCCACATGCACGAAGCTTTCCGACCCCGCGATTTCCGAAATCAGCGTGCGCGCCCTTATGGATTGCCGCGCTTCGCCCTTCGCCTGGGGGAAAAGATGATGTGGCTGGAAAGCGATGGTCAAAGGCCCATCCGGTACAGCGGCAAGATGCGCCGGCACGGCAACCACCGTCTGGTCGGCGCGCGTGAAAGCGTTACCCGCCTTGATGACCTCGATGGTGTTGAGCGGCGGATCGGCAAAAATTTCCGCGGTCACGATATCAACCGGCTGCCGGTAAACCTCGATCGTACGGCTGAACTGCGTCACTCTTCCCTCGTTAAGCGTTGCGGTATTGCCGCCCAGAAGCAGCGCCTCTGAAGGCTCCGTGGTGGCGTAAACAAAGATCGCGCCCGACTCCGCGAAGATACGCGGCAGTTCCTCGCGCAACTCTTCGCGCAGCTTGTAATCGAGATTGGCGAGCGGCTCATCGAGCAGCACCAGATTGGCGTTTTTGACGATGGCGCGGGCGAGTGCCGTGCGCTGCTGCTGGCCGCCGGAAAGATTGAGCGGCGTGCGGTCGAGATAAGGCGTAAGCCGCAGAAGTTCGGCGGCCTTCTTCACCTCCCGGTCGATGGTCGACTGATCCTTGCCGGCAACGCGCATCGGCGAGGCGATGTTTTCGTAAACGCTCAGCGCCGGATAGTTGATGAACTGCTGGTAGACCATCGCGACGTTGCGCTTCTGCACCGGCCAGCCGGTGACATCCTCTCCATTGAAGAGGATCGAGCCGCTGCTTGGCTTGTCCAGCCCCGCCATCAGTCGCATCAGCGACGTCTTGCCCGAAAGCGTCGGTCCAAGCAGAACGTTCAGGCTTCCGCGCTGCAACGTCAGATCGGTCGGGTGAATATGATAGTCACCCCCCACCATTTTCGAGACGTTTCGCAATTCAAGCATGGTGATCCAAAGCCTCCTCCGCTTTTCGATCGGATCGTCAGATTGCCTTCAAGCGTCCACCTGCAATGTCATCGATATAGTCCTCCAGAGCACGCACCTCGTCGGCGCTCAAGAACAGCCCCTGCTTGGTGCGGCGCCAAAGGATATCCTCCGCCGTCGCCGCCCATTCCCGCGCCATCAGCCAGCGAACCTCGACCTCGTAGAGCGTACCGCCGAAGTGCCGCCCCAGCGCAGAGGTGTCCGTCGCAGAACCGAGCATCGAAACTGCATCGGTACCGTAGCAGCGCACCAGCCGCTCGGCATGACGCTGATCGAGAAAGGGATAACGGGATCGTACTGCGGACACTTGCGCCGCGTATTCCTCCACGCCGAAGTTACCCCCCGGCAAATGGGAGCCTGCCGTCCATGGAACACCCTTTTCACCCAGCGCATCGCTGATTTTTTCAAGAGCATGTTCGGCAAGCCGCCGGTATGTCGTAAGCTTGCCGCCAAAGACGTTGAGCAGTGGTGCTTCGCCTTCCGTCCCCTCGGTTTTCAGCACGTAGTCGCGGGTTGCTTCCTGCGCCTTGGAAGCACCATCATCAAAGAGCGGGCGCACGCCGGAATAGGTCCAGACGATATCCTCCGCCTTCACCGGCTCAGCAAAATATTCACTCGCCGCATTGCAGAGATAGCTGATTTCCTCGTCGCTGATCTTAACGGACCGAGGATCGGCGGTATAGTCGCGATCCGTGGTGCCGATCAGGGTGAAATCCTGCTCATAAGGAATGGCGAAAATGATACGGCCGTCCGGGTTCTGAAAGAAATAGGCGCGCGGATCAGAAAACTTTTTGCGAACGATGATATGGCTGCCCTGCACGAGGCGGACATTGTGGACGTTGTTTTTACCGAACGTCCGCGACAGCACCTGGTCGACCCACGGGCCGGCGGCATTCACCAGCATTCGCGACTTGTAAGACTTCGTTTCTCCACCCGCGTTTTTTGTTTCTATCCGCCAGAACGCGCCTTCCCGCCTGGCGGAAACCACTTGCGTACGGTTGAGGATCAGGGCGCCTCGATCAGCGGCATCGCGGGCGTTCAACACGACAAGACGGGCATCATCCACCCAGCCATCGGAATATTCGAAAGCGCGGGCAAAAATCGGCTTCAGCGGTTTTCCCGCTGGGTCACGGCGAAGGTCGAGCGAGCGGGTCGCGGGCAGGAGCTTGCGGCCACCAAGATGGTCGTAAAGGAAAAGCCCCAGGCGCACGAGCCAGGCGGGACGAACACCACCTTTCTGAAACGGCAGCACGAAGCGCATGGGCCAGATAATGTGCGGCGCCATCGCCCACAGAACCTCGCGTTCCATGAGCGCTTCGCGCACCAGGCGGAATTCGTAATGTTCGAGATAACGCAGGCCGCCATGGATCAGCTTCGTGGCAGCCGAAGACGTACCGGAGGCAAAGTCGTTCATTTCCGCAAGCGCAACGGAATATCCGCGCCCAACAGCGTCTCGCGCGATGCCGCAGCCATTGATGCCGCCGCCGATCACGAAAATATCGTGGATTGCCTCGTCAGACATCGCCCCTCCCGTGCTTTCATCGATGCTCTCCCCATCGATATTTTGAAAGCAAGACCATCTAATTCGAAGACAAAACGAATGTCAAACGAAATTCCGAAGTCGCTAGGTCAGCCGTCCTGCGCCTCGGTTTCGATCAGGCGGACATCGTGATCTGCGCAGATGCTGCGGATGGAATCGACCGGACAATGGTCGGTAATAAATGTGTGGACCTGAGAGAGATGGCCGATCCGCACCGGGGCGGTGCGCTCGAATTTCAGTGAATCCGATACGAGAATCACGTGACGGGCATTGGAGATGATCGCCTGCGCGACCTTGACCTCGCGGAAGTCGAAATCCAGTAAAGCCCCGTCTTCATCGATAGCTGAAACCCCGATCACGGCAAAATCGACCTTGAACTGGCGAATGAAATCCACTGCTGCTTCCCCGACGATACCTCCATCGGAACCCCGCACGACGCCACCGGCAATCACCACTTCAATGCCCGGGAACACCCGTAACCTGTTAGCAACATTGATATTATTGGTGATCACCATCAGTTCGTGGTGGTCCGCAAGGGCTTCGCCCACCGCCTCCGTGGTCGTGCCGATATTGATGAAAAGCGACGAGTTGTTGGGGATGAGCGCTGCGGCGGCAGCGCCAATGGCCTGCTTTTCAATAGAAGCAATCGCCCGACGCGCTTCATATTTGACGTTTTCGTTGCCGCTGGGGAAAAGCGCGCCGCCATGAATACGGGTCAGCACGCGCGTATCGCAGAGATCGTTGAGGTCCTTACGGATCGTCTGGGGTGTCACCGAAAACCGCGCCGCCAGCTCGTCAACCAGCACCCGCCCATTCGCTTTTGCCAGCGCAACGATTTCATCCTGGCGCGGTGTAAGCAGCATTTCACCCTCCCTCCTCTTTCAATTTTTTCGTTTTATTGAAGAGCGAAGGAAAAACCAATGTCAAGGCACGGTTGAGCGCCGGAGGCGCCTGCTTTCACCGGAACGGCCGAAAATCATTTTAGCCAGCTATTCGTATTGGAGAGGCATCCGCTGACTTTGCGTGTTCAGCCGGAAGCGCCGTACGTGCGGCATGAAACGTATCACCGATGCCGATAAGAACAGGCTCATTCACGCCTAATCCCGTCACGCCCTCTGCCAGTTGCGCAAGCGAACCGCACCAGCGTTTCTCATTGTGACGACTGACGGAAACCATCACCACCACCGGCGTCGCGGCGGGCATTCCGTTGGCAATCAATGATGCCTGAATATCCCCCGCAGTTCGTCCGCCCATGTAGAAAAGAGTTGTTACTGACGGGTTCGAAAGGGACGGCCAGTCGATATTGTCCGGTAGTTTTCCCTGTCGTGAATGGCCGGTGACGAAGCGGACAGACTGGGCGTGATCGCGATGCGTCAAAGAAACGCCGAGGCGTGAGGCCATGGCGCTTGCGGCGGTGATGCCGGGCACGACCTCGACGGGGATGTTTTCCGCTTCCAGCGCGGCGATCTCCTCACCGGCGCGCCCGAAAATCATCGGATCGCCTGACTTCAGCCGCACGACTCTCTTGCCGGCCTTGGCAAGCCTGATCATCATGTCGTTGATGTCTTCCTGTTTACAGCTTTCCCGGCCGCCGCGCTTGCCGACCAGCATGCGCTTGGCCTCCCGCCGCGCCAGTTCCAGCACCTCCGCCGAGACGAGATCATCGAACAGGATGACGTCGGCCGCCTGAAGCGCGCGCACCGCTTTCAGGGTTAAAAGCTCGGCATCGCCCGGCCCCGCGCCCACAAGCGTAACCGACCCGACGGTGGCCGCCGTCCGAGCAGCTTGTGTCCCGAGATCGGCGAGCAAGCGCTCCTCACTGTCGTCATCAAGACGCTCTGTGAAGGCCCTATCGACGAATTTTTCCCAGAACGAACGCCGCGCGCTGCCAGGCGAGAGCCGCATGTTGACATGCTCGCGGATAGACGCCGCAAGTGCCGCCCAGTCCTTCAGGGAGCGCGGCAGCAATGTCTCGATCCGGCAACGAATGGCCTGCGCCAGGATGGGGGCTGCCCCATCGGTGGAAATCGACACCACGACCGGTGAGCGATTGACGATCGATCCAAACTGGAACTGGCAGAATTCCGGTTTGTCGATGATATTGACGGGAACGCCTGCCGCGCGCGCCGCGCGATAAAACCGCTCGGCCTCGCTCAGGGTCTCGCAATCCGCCAGCGCCAGTTCCGCGCCCGCCAAACTGTCTTCGTTCCAGCAACAGTCGTGCCATGTCAGTCACGCGCTCTTTGCCATCAGCGACATCAGGCATTGCGAAAGCTCGCGCTCCTCGCAATACAGATGAAGCTCAGCGCCGCAGGCGAGCAGAAGTTCCGCCTTCCAGGCGGCAGCATCCGATCCGCCAGCCAGCACAACGCGCTTGTTCTCTAGCCCCCAAAAAATGGGCAACGTCGCGAGCTTTTCCATGCGGGCCGGTTCATTCCGCCGCGGTTTTAAGGCATCCATCGATGATCCCCCTGATCTCGGCGCGGCAGGAGCCGCAATTGGTTCCGGCGTTCAGCGTCTTGCCGATGGCTTCGACGCTGCGGCAACCATCACGTATGGCTGCCGTGATCTGGTTCAGTCCGACATTGAAGCAGGAGCAGACGGTAGCACCCGGATCGGCACGACCGGCACCGGGACGGCCGGCGACCAGGGCAAAACGCAGGCGCAAATCCTCGTGGCGCTCGTTCAACTGCGATATCGCCCAGCTGCGGGCAACGGCCACCGGCTCTCTGGCGATAAACAGCGCCGCCAGAAGAGTGTCGCCGTCAAAGAAAGCCAGGCGCAGATCGCCGGTCTGCCGGTCGCTATATCCCAGCGGCTCGACCCGCGCCTCGATGCCGAAAACCCGCCGCGCCCAGAGCGTCCAGTCTTGCGGCACTTCAGCGAAGGCCAGCTCCAGGCGATAGCCGCCATCCGCCTTGGCAATCGCCCAATAGGCGCAATCGTGTGCAACGGGCCGGGTGCGGGAAATGGCGAAACCATAAGCTTTTGCTTCGTAACGCCTTGCCCGAACGCCCACATTCTTCGAAGCAGGCTGACCGGAATGCGGGTCCGTTACCGGCGCGACCACCACATCGATCCGCGCCTTCGAGGCAAACTGGTCGTTCCAGTGCATCGGCGCGAAGACCGAGCCGCGCGCCTGTCTTTCGCTCACCAGCGCCCGCAGCAGCACCTTGCCATGCGGGCTTTCCAGTTCCACCAGATCGGCGCTTTTTATGCCGAGCGCCTGCGCATCGCGCGGGTGAAGTTCGGCGAACGGCTCGGCGATATGGGCGGTGAGGCGGGCGCTTTTGCCGGTGCGCGTCATCGTGTGCCATTGGTCGCGGATGCGGCCGGTATTCAGCGTCAGCGGGAAATCCGCCGATGTCCTGCCGGTCTCCGGCAGGGCGGTGGCGATGAACCGCGCCTTGCCATCGGCATGGTAAAACCGGCCGTTCGCGAAAAAGCGCGTCACCTCGGCCTTGCCCGCCTCGGCTTTTGGCCATTGGAAGGGTGTCATCCCGTCGTAGCCATCCCGGTCGATCCCGCCGATATCGAAATCGCGGCTTCCGGCATTTTCGAAAGCGGAAAGCGCGGCATGTTCGGCAAAAATTTCCGATGGCTGATGAAAAGCGAAGGCGGCGCCGAAGCCCATGCGCCGGCCCACTTCCGCCATCTGCCACCAGTCCGCTTTCGCTTCGCCCGGCGCATCGAGAAAACCGCGCTGGCGGGAAATGCGCCGCTCGGAATTGGTGACAGTGCCGTCCTTTTCACCCCAGCCAAGCGATGGCAGAAGCACATGCGCATGGCGGGCCG